>CAYFPW010000026.1:0-12751 GCA_964345055.1 uncultured Steroidobacteraceae bacterium
ACCTCGCCCTCGAGCGGACGCCCGCCGGTGATCTGCAGCTTATCCACGGCCGGCTCCGCCACCCTGCACCGCTGCCCACTCGTCCGGCGTCAGGGCTTCGATGGACAGCGCGTGGATTTCACCGCCCACACGGCCGCCGAGCGCGCGATAGACCGCCTGGTGGCGCGCCAGACTGCGCTGGCCGACAAATGTCGCGCTGACGACTCGGGCGGCGAAATGAGTGTTGTCCCCCGATTGCACGTCGACGACGGCATCGGGCAGTGCTGCGCGGATCAGGGCCGCGACCTCAGTCGGGTTCATCCCCGTGATTCTAGGCGGTATCATGCCCAAATGCCTGCCCACTCGCCCCCCCGTGCCACCGACGACCAGCTGCTGGCCACCGCGCGCCGTACGCTGGAGATCGAAACCGTAGCCCTGCACCGCGTCCAGTCCGCGCTGGACGGCGCATTCGTGCGGGCCTGTCAGCTCATCCTCGCCTGCCAGGGCCGCGTGGTCGTGACCGGCATGGGCAAATCCGGCCATATCGCGCGCAAGATTGCCGCCACGCTGGCCAGCACCGGCACCCCGGCTTTCTTCCTGCACCCGGCGGAAGCCAGCCACGGCGACATCGGCATGATCACCCGCGCCGACGTGGTGCTGGCCTTGTCCAACTCGGGTGAAACTGCAGAGCTGCTGCCACTGCTGCCGCAGATCAAGCGACTCGGTGTGCCGCTGATTGCCCTGAGCGGACGCCGCGACTCGACACTGGCGAATGCGGCCGATGCCGCGCTGGATGCAGCAGTGGATCAGGAAGCCTGCCCGCACAACCTAGCGCCGACGGCGAGCACCACCGCGGCACTCGCCCTGGGTGATGCGCTGGCGGTGGCACTGCTCGAGGCACGCGGTTTCACCGCCGACGACTTCGCGCGCTCACATCCTGGCGGTGCGCTGGGACGCGCTCTGCTGCTGCATGTGTCCGATGTCATGCGCAGCGGCGAGTCGCTCCCGCGCGTTACGCCGGACACGCCGCTGGCCAAGGGACTGCTGGAGATGTCGCGCAAGGGTCTGGGTATGACCGCCGTGACCGATGCCGATGGTCGGGTACTCGGCATTTTCACTGACGGTGATCTGCGCCGGGCACTGGATGCACGCATCGACCTGCATGCGGCCTCGATGCGCGAGGTGATGACCAGCGGCGGACACCGCATCGGACCGCAGGAGTTGGCGGCCAGCGCCGCGCGGCTGATGGAGAAGCATCAGATCACCTGCCTGCTGGTCGTGGATGAGCAGGAGCAACTGGTCGGCGCACTCAATGTCCACGATCTGATGCGTGCAGGGGTCGTATGACACGCAAGCCGGTCGCGTTGGGCAGCATCCGCCTGCTGGTACTGGACGTCGACGGCGTGCTGACTGACGGCCGACTCTACTTCGGCGCCAATGGCGAAGAGCTCAAGGTTTTCCATGTGCGCGACGGGCTGGGCATCAAGCAGGTGCAGCAATTGGGCGTGACCGTTGCCGTGGTGTCCGGACGGCGCTCGCCGCCGACCATCCAGCGCTGCCGTGAACTGGGCATCGGCGAGGTATTTCTCGGCGTCGAGGACAAGGCAAGCGCTTTCAGTGCGCTGTGCACGCGCCTCGATGTCACGCCGCGTGAGTGCGCATGCATCGGCGATGACTCGCCTGATCTGCCGCTTCTGCGGCAGGCCGGCTTCGCAGTCGCCGTTGCCGATGCGCACCCGGACGTGCGCCGTGTGGCGCATCGGACTACGACGCTCGGTGGCGGTCAGGGCGCAGTGCGCGAGGTCTGCGACTGGCTGCTGAACGCGCGGCGCGTGCGGAAGCCCTGATGCGGCAACTGTGGTGGCTGCTGCCGGTGCTGATGATCGCGGGACTATGGACCTGGCTGACCCCGCACCGGCTCCACTCCGATGCCGCGACAAGCGAAGCGGGCGCGCAGACCGCTGATGATCTCGGCTTCGCGGCCGTCGATGCGGAATTGATCGAGACCGGCGCTGACGGCGCCCCGCTCTACCGATTACGCGCCCAGCGGATCGCACAGCAACACCCTGATGCGGCCGTTGAACTCGAATCGCCCCAGCTCAGCTACGATGATCGCGCGCACGGCCTGTGGACACTGCGTGCGACGCGGGGCACCTTGAGTGCCGACCGGCACTCCGTGACCTTTGACGGCGAAGTGCAGGCACGTCGCACGGTGCCGCGCTCCCAGCCGCTGGTGCTGCGTACCGCAACACTACAGGTGGAACTGCAGAGCCGACTCGCTGACACCAGCGCACCGGTGGATATCGAATGGGGCCGCGCCCAACTGCACGCTGGTGGCTTGCATGCCGACATGGTCAGCGGGCTCTTCGTACTCAAAGGGACCGGTCATGGACAATTGCGCTACTAACAGCGATCGGCATCCGCTCCGGCGTCGCACGGCTCTGTTAGCCAGTGCTGCGTGGCTCATGACCGCTGCCATTGCACAGCCAGCGGAGACACCGGTTGGCGCCGGCATCCGCATCGAATTCGAACAGCTGACGGAGCAGCCCGGCAAGGTGCTGCTCGAACAGGCCGTGATCATGGAAGACGATGCGCGCGGCACAACCCTAAAGACCATCCGCGCCGACCGTGCCGAGTCCAATGGCCTGGACGTTTCCAACAGCGTCTGGGCATTCAGCGGCCATGTCACCGTGACCATCCAAGAAGGCGAACTGCATGCCGATCAGGCACGGGTGCTGATCGTGCGCGGACGCATCAGCACGGCCCATGTCAGCGGTACGCCGGCTGCATTCGAACAGCGGGCCAGCCGGAGCGGCGCACCGATTGCGCGCGGCCATTCCAACGACATCAGCTACAACGCCGACAGCGGCGATCTGGTGTTCAACGGCAGTGTTTGGTTCAGCAGCGAGTCCACGGGCGAGATCAACAGCAGCCGCGCCACTTACAATATTCCGCGTCGCACCTCGAGCTTCGATAAGGGCGATAACGAGCGCGTGCGCGGCACCATCCGTCTCAAGCCGCGCAGCAGCGGCGAACAGGACAAAAACCCATGAGCCTGCTGACGGCCCGCAATCTCAGCAAGCGCTACCGCTCGCGACAGGTGGTGCAGGACCTATCGCTGGAGATCGCCACCGGCGAGGTGGTCGGTCTGCTGGGTCCGAACGGCGCGGGCAAGACCACCTCCTTCTACATGATCGTCGGGCTGGTGCATGCCGACGGCGGCCAGGTGATGCTCGACGGACAGGACATCACCCGCTGCACGCTTGACCAGCGAGCGCGACTGGGCGTGGGGTATCTGCCACAAGAGGCATCGGTTTTCCGCAAACTCACCGTCGCCGAAAACATCCTCGCAGTGCTCGAATTGCGGCGCGGCATGGACCGGGTTGCCCGTCTGGCCCGCCTGGAGCGCCTGCTCGAGGAACTGCGCATCGGCCACGTCAGGGATACGCTGGGCATGGCGCTCTCGGGCGGGGAACGACGCCGGGTGGAAATCGCCCGTGCGCTGGCGGCCGAACCGCGCTTCATCCTGCTGGACGAGCCCTTTGCCGGCGTGGACCCGCTGTCTGTGGCCGACATTCAGCGCATCATGAGCGAGCTGGCAGCGCGCGGTATCGGGGTGCTGATCACCGACCACAACGTGCGCGAGACGCTCAGCGTCTGCGGGCGGGCCTACATCGTCGATCAGGGTACTGTGATCGCTTCCGGCACCGCAGCACAAGTCCTTGCCAACCAGCGCGTCCGTGAGGTGTACTTGGGCGAGTCTTTTGTACTTTGAAGACTCTTTTCCGGTCAGTCTCCGAGGCACGATTCTGAGACCCGTTTCCGCGAATTCCGGCAGGCGCTCCCATGCTTAAAGCCTCACTGCAGCTGCGCATGGGACAGCAGCTGACGATGACACCGCAGCTGCAGCAGGCCATTCGTCTCCTCCAACTGCCCACCATCGAGCTGCAGGCACACATTCGCGAACTGCTTGAGAGCAACGTCATGCTCGAGCAGGACGAGGAAGGGGAAACCGAGCGACTGGAATCGTTGGCGGGCGGCCCTGAAACCGGTAGCGAAACCGCGGTCGCACCCACCGAACCCCAGGTCGAGGTCGTAGACGAAGGCTGGGACGACCAAAGCACGGGACCGGCCGAGAACCCGTGGAGCGGCGGCGACGACGACCGCGAGCAGGAGTTCGCCGACGAGGGCGGCAAGAGCCTGCGTGATCATCTTCTCTGGCAGCTGGAACTGGCGCACCCGTCGCCGCGCGAACTGCTCATCGCTCGCGCCATCATCGACGCGATCAATGACGATGGCTACCTGACCGACTCGCTCGAAGAAATCATTGAGACGCTGCGTTCCGAGACCGAATGCACGCTCGAGGAACTGGAGAATGTGCTGGCGATCGTGCAGACCTTCGACCCCGCCGGCGTGGGCGCACGCACGGTCGGTGAATGCCTGCTGCTGCAGCTCGACCAGCTATCGCCGCAGACACCCGGTCTGACCACCGCGCGGTTGATCGCACGCGATCACCTTGAGCACGTGGCCGGTCGCGAGCTCGCGGCGCTGCGCCGTGCCCTGTCGGCCTCAGACGAAGAACTGGAACAGTCGCTGGCACTGGTGCGCAGCCTGAATCCGCGGCCAGGTTCGATCATCAGCGCATCGGCGGCGGAATATGTGGTGCCCGATGTACTGGTGCGGCGCACGGCCCGCGGCTGGAGCGTAGAAGTCAGCCACTCCACCCTGCCGCGCATCCGCATCAACGATGAATATGCGCGCCTGATCAGCCGCGAAGCCAGCCACGCCGCCTTGCGCACGCAGCTTCAGGAAGCGCGCTGGCTGCTCAAGAGCCTGGAAATCCGTCAGGACACACTGACACGGGTGGCTCGTTCAATCGTCGAGCGCCAGCATGCCTTTCTCGAACAGGGCGAGGAATTCATGAAGCCCATGATCCTACGCGACATCGCCGAGGCCATCGGCATGCACGAATCAACGGTGTCGCGCGTGACCTCAGGGAAGTACATGCACACACCGCGTGGCGTGTTCGAACTGCGTTACTTCTTCTCCAGTCATGTGGAGGGAAACGACGGATCGGGAACGTCCTCAACGGCGATCCGCGCCAAGATCCGCAAACTGATCAAGGATGAAACTCCGGGAAATCCGCTCAGCGACAGTCGCATCGCCGAAGTGCTGTCATCTGAAGGTATCCCCGTGGCGCGCCGCACGGTGGCCAAATACCGTGAAATGCTTGGTATCGCTCCCTCGAGCGAGCGCAAGCGCACCCATTCAAGAGAACAGGCTGTCAACCCATGAGGAGAGCATCATGCATCTGAAACTCACCGGTCATCACCTGGAAATCACTCCGGCGCTGCGCAGCTATGTCGAGAAGAAGCTGGAGCGGGTGCTGCGTCATTTCGATCAACTGATCGATATGCATTGTGTTCTGACCGTCGAAAAACTGGTGCACAAGGCGGAGGCAACGCTGCACATGCGCGGGGAGACCCTGCACGCCATGGCTTCGGACGAGCATATGTACGCAGCCATCGACGCGCTGACCGACAAGCTCGACCGGCTGGTCGTCAAGCACAAGGAAAAGGTGAGTGACCACCATGCTGCCGAAGCGCGCCACGGCGCACAGAGTTAAGCGCAGCAGCAGGAAGCGACAATGAGCGGCACCACGCGATTGCTGATCCTCAGCGGCCTGTCCGGATCGGGCAAGAGCGTGGCGCTGCACCTGCTCGAGGATCTGGGCTTTTACTGTATCGACAACATCCCGGCGGCACTGCTCAAGCCGTTCATATCACACAGCGTGCGCAGCCCGGACGCCGTGTACCAGCGCACGGCCGTGGGGATCGATGCACGCAACACCGACGCAGAACTCAAATCGGTGCCAGGACTGATCACGGAACTGCGTCGCAGTGGCATCGAGTGCGAACTGATCTTCCTGGTCACGAATGAGGACGAACTGCTGCGGCGCTATGCTGAGACGCGCCGTATGCACCCATTGAGCCGCGGCGGCGAGAGCCTGCGCGAGGCGATCGCCACTGAGAGACGCCTCTTGGAGCCGCTACTCAATGCGGCCGATCTAGTGATCGACACCTCGAGCATGGGTGTGCACGAGCTGCGCGAGCAAATGCATCTGCGCGTTGAGCAGCGCCGCAAGAACAAGCTCGCGGTGCTGATCGAATCCTTCGGTTTCAAGTACGGAATACCTGGGGACGCGGATTTCGTGTTCGATGCCCGCTCATTGCCGAACCCCTATTGGGAGTCGGGTCTACGTGATCTGACTGGGCGGGATCCGGCAGTGGTGCGTTTTCTGGAAAGTCAGTCCGACGTCGAACGCTACATCCAGGACATCCAACGGTTCATCGAGCCGCGATTCGCAGAGTTTCGCGCCTCCAACCGCACCTATTTCACCATCGCCATTGGCTGCACCGGCGGCCGACATCGTTCGGTGTACATCGCCGAGAAGCTGGCGAAACGTCTGGGCAATACGCACTTCGACATTCGCACCCGGCATTCCGCCCTGCCCAACACCTGAAAGCAGCGCCGGCTGTTCAGCCGCCGGCGCGCTTGGCGCTGAATCCGCGCTTCAAAAGCTCGGCCACCAGCGTGTCGCGGTGGTCTCCCTGGATCTCGATGTGGGCGCCGGCGACTCCGCCACCCGCGCCGCAGCGGCGCTTGAGCTCACCAGCGAGTGTCGCCAGCTGTTCAGCATTCAGCGGCAGGCCAGTGATGACCGACACCACCTTGCCACCCCGCCCCTGCTTCTCGCGCAGAACACGCACCGCGCCACCGGCCGGCTGCACCTTGCTGCCACTGGCCGTCCGGCAGACGCAGCCAGCGGCAGGACGACGGCAACCCGGGCAGATAGTGCCCAGACCCGTGCTGTAGACGATGCCCACGGTTGCTCCTTCAGCGCGCGCCGCAGGTCGAGCGTTCAGCTCTACAGCGCCGAGCGGTCGCGGCTGGCGCCAGCGTCAGCGACTGCGAACGCAGTCATGTCGACGATGCGCCGCACCGTGGCCGATCCGGTGAGGATGTGCGCGGGCTGTGCTGCACCGAGCAGGATCCCGCCGACCGTCGCGCCATTACCGGCAGCGATGCGCAGCGCGTTGTAGCAGATGTTGGCCGCATCGACGTTCGGCATGATCAGCAGGTTAGCATTGCTGGTCAGGCGTGAATCCGGGAATTCGTTGTCGCGGATCATGGCCGACAGCGCCGAGTCGGCGCGCATCTCACCCTCCACCGACAGGCCCGGCGCGCGCGCCGTGATCAATTCGAGCGCTTCGCGCATCTTCACCGCGGAAGGCGCACGGGAGCTGCCGAAGCTGGAATGGCTGACCAGCGCCACACTGGGCGTGACGCCAAAGCGGCGCACCTGCTCGGCTGCCATGAGCGTCATCGCCGCAATTTGTTCGGCATCCGGATCAACGTTGACATGGGTATCACAGATGAACAGCTGACGATCCGGCAGGATCAGCATCTGCATGGCGGCGAAATTATGTACGCCGGCCCGTTTGCCGATTGCGCGGCGGATGAACTTCAGATGTTCGAGGTAGTTGCCCGTGGTGCCGCAGAGCATCGCATCGGCGTCGCCGCGACGAAGCAGGATCGCGGCGATCAGCGTGGCGCGGCTGCGCATGTCTTCCATGGCCTGGGCACGCGTGACACCGTCACGCTTGGCCAACTGGTAGTACTCGTTCCACGCCTCGCGGAAGCGCGCGTCGTTAAGCACATTGACGCCGTCGCAGTTCTCGCCAAGACGCAGCCGCAGCCCGAGCTTTTCGATGCGATCATTGATCACATCGATACGACCAACGAGCACCGGACGCGCCAGCTTCTCGTCGATGGCCACCTGCGCGGCCTGCAACACTCGGGCTTCCTCGCCTTCGGCAAACAGCACGCGCTTCGGGTTGCGCTTGGCGGCAGCGAACACGGGCTGCATCGCTGAAGCGGATTCGTATACGAACTGTGTCAGCCGGGCACGATAGGCATTGAAGTCCCTGATCGGCAGCGTGGCAACGCCGCTGTCCATGGCCGCCTTGGCCACAGCGGGGGCGATCTGCATGATCAGACGCGGATCAAAGGCTCGCGGGATGATGGAATCCGGACCGAAGCTGGCCGTGCCCTCGCCGTAGGCGGTAGTGGCCACGTCCGACTGCTCGGCCTGCGCCAATTCGGCAATCGCATGTACGCACGCCATTTTCATCGGGTCGTTGATGGTGGTCGCACCGACGTCCAGCGCGCCGCGGAAGATGAACGGGAAGCAGAGCGAGTTGTTGACCTGGTTCGGATAGTCCGAGCGGCCTGTGCCAACGATGCAATCCGGTCGCGCCTGCTTGGCCAGCTCAGGGCGGATCTCAGGCTCGGGATTGGCCAGCGCGAGGATCAGTGGCTTGGGCGCCATGCGCGCCACCATTTCCGGCTTCACCAGGCCAGGCCCGGAAAGACCGAGGAAGATGTCCGCATCAACCATGATATCGGCCAGCGTCCGCGCCGCCGTGTTCTGCGCGTAGCGCAGCTTGTCGGCATCCGTGTTGGGGCGGCCCTGATAGACCACGCCCTTGCTATCCGCAACAGAGACGTTCTCGCGCTTCAGGCCCAGCGCGCAAAGCAGGTCCAGGCAGGCAATGGCCGCGGCACCGGCACCCGAGCATGCCAGCTTGACCTTGCCGATGTCCTTGCCCACGACCTTCAGCGCGTTGAGCACTGCGGCTGAAACGATGATGGCGGTGCCATGCTGGTCGTCGTGGAAGACCGGGATCTTCATGCGTTCACGGAGCTTGCGCTCGATGTAGAAGCACTCCGGCGCCTTGATGTCCTCGAGGTTGATGCCGCCAAACGTCGGCTCAAGGGCAGCGACGATATCGACGAACTTGTCGGGATCGGTCTCGTCGATCTCGATGTCGAACACATCGATGCCGGCGAATTTCTTGAAGAGGCAGCCTTTGCCCTCCATCACCGGCTTGCCGGCGAGCGGGCCGATATTGCCCAAGCCGAGCACCGCCGTGCCGTTGGTCACCACCGCGACCAGATTGGCGCGCGAGGTAACGCTGGCGGCTTCCAGCGGGTTCTCCTTGATGGCCAGACTGGCGTAAGCCACGCCGGGTGAATACGCCAGGCTGAGGTCACGCTGGTTAGTGAGCACCTTGGTCGGCGCCAGCGCAATCTTTCCCGGGGTCGGGAACCGGTGGTAATCCAGAGCGGCTTTCTTCAGTTCTTCTTCCATCAAAGCATTCTCGCAGCGTCGTTGGGCCCTGCCTAGTCCGCCGGCATTGACTCGAGACGCCTTCGGACGGGCCGTCAGCGCCCAGATCTGTCGGAGACGCCAATCGGCAAAGGATATTTTGCGTTGCGAGGGTACACTAGCGCCCGCATGGAAACCACGACCGACATCCTGTCTCCGAAGCAGACGCGCCTGGCACTGCTGCGCCGTGCGCTGGGCCAGGGTGCGCTGCGCTCAGCACAGCGCATGGTCACCGCCATGCACCCGGCCGAGGTCGCACAGCTGCTCGAGTCGCTGCCGCCGGCACAACGCGCCGTTGTCTGGGAATTCGTCGAGCCGGAGGCCGAAGGTGAGGTGCTAGTCGAGCTCAGCGAGCCGGTGCGCAACGATCTCATCAGCGAGATGGAACCGGACGAACTGGTGGCCGCCACCGAGGGCATGCAGGTCGACGACCTCGCCGACCTCGTCGCGGAGCTGCCGGAGACGGTCACGCAGCAGCTGCTAAAGTCGATGGACCATGCGGATCGTGAGCGCCTGAACCGCGTGCTGGCCTGGCCCGAGGACAGTGCGGGCGGCCTGATGAATACCGACACCATCAGCCTGCGTGCCGACGTCAGCGTCGAAGTGGTGCTGCGCTATCTGCGCATGCGCGGCGAGCTGCCCAAGCGCACCGACAGCCTATTCATCGTCGACGCGCGCAATCGTTATCTCGGTGCCGTACCGCTCACACACCTACTGACGGCGGATCCGGAGAGCGACGTGGGCGCAGCCATGGATGCGGAGGCACCGCGCATTGCGCCGGCCATACCCGCCAGCGAAGTGACGCAGCTGTTCCGCGATCGCGACCTGGTCTCCGCTGCGGTGGTGGATGATGAAGGCCAGCTGCTCGGTCGTATCACGGTCGATGACGTGGTCGATGTGATCAGCGAGGAAGCTGCGCATTCCGTGCTCAGCATGGCCGGTCTGCACGATGAGGAAGACATCTTCGCCGGTGTTGCCGCCTCAACCCGACGCCGTCTGGTGTGGATGGGCATCAATCTGCTGACAGCCTTCCTGGCCTCGTCAGTGGTGCGGCCATTCGAAGGCACTATCCAGCGCGTCACCGCATTAGCCACGCTGATGCCAATCGTCGCCAGCATGGGCGGCATCGCCGGCACCCAGACCGTGACGTTGATCGTGCGCGGACTGGCGCTGGGTCAGGTGCAGTGGGCCAATGCGCGCTGGTTGCTGTTCAAGGAAATCGCCGTGGGCGCGGCCAACGGTCTGATTTGGGCTGTCGTTGTCGGTGCAGCGACCATTGGCTGGTTCGGTACCTGGAAAATTGCAATCATCATTGCCGCGGCGATGATGGTGAACCTGCTGGCTGCGGCCATCGTCGGTGTCACCGTGCCACTGACTCTGCGCCGACTGCGCATTGATCCGGCGCTGGCAGCGGGCGTCATCCTGACCACTTTCACGGACTGCATCGGTTTCGCCACGCTGCTCGGCCTCGGAACTCTGTTCCTGCTCTGAGCGATGGGGCGCTGGGATTGATCATGAGCCGAACTGAAAATCCCCGCGTACTGATCACGGGCGCCTCCTCCGGAATCGGCGCCGCATTGGCTGAGGAATATGCACGCCGCGGCGCACGCCTGTTGCTGCTGGCGCGTCGTACCGAGCGACTCGCAGAGCTTGCACAGCGTCTGCGCCCCACGGGCGCGGAGGTCAGTATCCAGACCGCCGATGTGACCCACGATGGTGATGTGGCGAGCGCCATCGCCGGCTGGGCGGGTGAATCCGGCGTCGACATCGTGATCGCGAACGCCGGCTACAGCGTGACCGGGCCACTGACGCGGCTGTCGTTGGCCGACTACCGTCGCCAGTTCGAAACCAATGTCTTTGGTGTCCTGCGCACGGTGCAGGAGTCCCTGCCGGCGCTGCGTGCTGCGCATGGTCGGCTGGTGATCATCGGCAGCGTTGCCGGTTACGTCGCAGCACCGGGCGCTTCAGCCTATGCCATGAGCAAGTTCGCAGTGCGTGCATTAGCGGAGTCATTGCGTGGCGAACTGGGTCGCGAGGGCATCGGCGTCACGTTGGTGTCGCCGGCCTACGTCGACTCGGACATCCGTCGCACCGACAACCGCGGGCTGTTTCATGCTGGAGCGTCAGACCCGATCCCGGCGTGGCTCCGGATGCGTACGCCGCAAGCGGCACGCGTCATCGCCCGGGCCATTGCAAGAGGTCAGGACGAGGTGATCGTCACGTTCCACGGCAAGCTGTTGGTGTTCATCGCGCGCCACTTCCACCGCACGCTGCGGACCGTAGTCCGGCGCATCGGCTGGCGGCCGGAAGCGCGCACGAAGGACTGATCGCCGCCGCAGCGCGACGACTGTCAGCTGCGCGCCACGCTGAGGATGACCAGCGAGTTCGTACCGCCGGACACACCGCTGAGCTCGCCCTTGGTCAGAATCACCTGATCACCGGTCTCCACCAGACCTAGCTGCAGTAGTTGCTCGAAGATCGCCGGATACAGTTGCTTGGGATCAGCGGTGGTGATGTCGAAGGGCACAGCGTAAACGCCGCGATAGAGAGTCGCGCGCCGGCGGGTGGCCTCGTGACGCGTGAAGGCATAGATCGGAATGTCGTTGCGGTTGCGGCTCATCAGCAGCGGCGTCAGACCGGACTCGGTCAGCGCTACGATGGCGCGCACGCGCATGTGGCTGGCGGTGTAGTTCACCGCCATTGAGATGACTTCTTCATTGTTGGTGAATCCATCCTCGCTGCGCCAAATACGCCGCTCGGCACCCACCTGATATTTCTCCGCACCCTGGATGACTTCGGCCATCGCCTGCACGGCCTTCACCGGATATTTACCGGCGGCCGTCTCGGCGGACAGCATCACCGCGTCAGTTCCGTCGAGGACGGCATTGGCCACATCGCTGACTTCCGCGCGGGTCGGAATGGGGTTGTGGATCATGGACTCCATCATCTGCGTCGCAGTGATGACCACGCGGTTGCGCGCCAATGTCTGGCGGATGATGGTCTTCTGCAGGCCCGTGAGCTCCGCATAACCCATTTCGACACCGAGATCGCCGCGCGCCACCATCACGGCGTCGGTGACCCCGAGGATGGCGGAGAGATTGTCGAGCGCCTCATGACGCTCGATCTTGGCCACCACCCGCGCCTCGCCGCGCCACTTGCGCAGCGTGCTCTGCGCACGGCGGATGTCTTCGGCGTCACGACAGAAGGAGACGGCGAGGTAATCGATGCCAAGCTCGGCAGCCAGCTTGATGTCCTCGAGATCCTTTTCCGTCAGCGCCGGCGCAGAAATTCCGCCGCCCTGCCGGTTCACGCCCTTGCGATCAGAGAGCGTGCCGCCGACACGCACCACGCAATGGATGCGCGTGCCGCTGACACGCTCCACGTCGAGCACGATCTGCCCGTCATTGAGCAACAGCACATCGCCGTTATGCACATCGTTTGGCAGGTTGAGATAGGCGCAGCCCACCTCGGTCGAGTTGCCGGCCGTCGGATCGAGTGCTGTATCGAGCGCGAATGGCGCGCCCTCCTCCAGCTGCACCG
>CAYFPW010000027.1:0-12511 GCA_964345055.1 uncultured Steroidobacteraceae bacterium
CGTAATTCATACGCAGGGCCAGCAGCGCGTAGCCCGGCAGTTCCTTGTTGGTCGGATAGCCGGCGTCGAGCCGCCGACCGGCATAGTGAAGATCTTCACCCAGCGATAGCAGTCCCAGCCGGTATTGGGATGACAGGCTGAAGTTCTGCCGTGCGCGCCGCAGCAACAGCGTGTCGTCAGCGACGTTGCGCGGGTTCTGCCACGTTGCTCCAGCTTTCATCGTCCAGTCATCCAGCTGCAGTTGGTAGCTGGCCTCAAGGCCGCGGATCCGTGTACGCGAAACATTTTCGTTGCGGCCCGCAAATGTCACGTAATTGGTCACCACATAATCAACGAGGTTGTCGATCCGATTGTCGAAGCCATCGAGCTCGAAGCGATGGGCGGAGCTCGGCCGCCAGATAAAGCCGGCGTCGAGCTGGTGGGAAGTCTCCGGTTGCAGCGATGGATTGCCGCCATAACCAAATCGGTCCGTGCTGTCCGGCGCATGGAAGCCGGTGCCAGTCGCCGTGCGCAGCTGCCAAGCGCCCAGCTGAAGGCTGTATTCCGCATTCCAGTTGCCATGGCCGCCAAAGGTCGAATGCTGCGTGTGTGCAGCGGCCAGCAGCAGGGAGTGCGGGCCGCTCTGCAGCTGGTCCTGCAAGAAGTACTGCCGCATTCGCGTGGTGACATCGAACACTGTTCCATACGAGCGGGCCTTGGCGTACTCATCGTTCAGCAGCGCTCCGGCACTGAGCCGGTGGAGGTCTGCAACCAACCAGTTTCCCTGCAGCTCGAGTCCGTCACGCCGCGTATGGGCGTAGTCGGGGGAGCGCAGCTGGTCGATCAGATCCTCTGCCCGGTTGATCGTGGCGCGATAGTCGACACCGCGCGCGGCTTGCCACTGGGTGCTGCCGCTGTAACTGGACGTCACGAAGTCTTCAGCACCCTGGCTGCCGTAGTTGTCGTAGTAGACACGGCCGGCGCTGCGCCAGCCGCCGCCGCGCAGAAGCAGGTTGTCTGTCGGCTGGCCCTGCACTTGCAGGTTGCCCGCGGTATCACGGAACCCGCCGCTGCTCGCCGCCGACGCGCGTGGCGTGAAGCCGTTGCTGTCCCGACTGACGATACCGCCACCGATGCCCGCGTTTTCACCCAGCGCCGTGCCGCCGTCAGCAGCCGCTGTGGTCGTGCCGTAGCGGCCGGTGGATGCGAACAGGTTCGCGCCGCGGGCCGCGCCGGCCCGCGTGATGATGTTCACCACGCCACCGATGGCATCCGAGCCATAGAGCGCTGAACGCGGTCCCTTGACGATTTCGATGCGCTCAATGCTTTCGGCGGGAATGTTCTGCAGCGCTGCTCCGCCGATGGTGCCGGGGTTGATGCGCACGCCGTCGATCAGCACAGCAGTGTGGTTGCTTTCCGTGCCGCGCATGAACAGCGAGGCCGGCTGACCGATGCCGCCACTGCGGGCCACTTCGATCCCGGGACGTGCGCTGATCAGCTCTGTGACATCGCTGGCCAGTGCATCCTCCACCTCACGTCGCGTGATGATGATCACTGGTACCGCCAACTGGTCTGGATCGCCGGCGGTACGGGTCGCGGTTAGCACGACCTCGGAGAGTGAATCCATGCCCGGCGCAGCAGCCTGAGCAGGGGTGGCCGATAGCAGCAGGGCAGCGGCCGACAGCGACAAAGAAAGGGACAAAGACGCGACTTTGGCGTCACGCAGATGAAATGACACGCAACTTCCTTCCCACGCTCGCCCGCGTGGAATGAACGGAAAAGCCATTGACGATGGGGAAGGTCGGAAAGTGCGCCAAAAGCGACCGCCCGGCCGCCCGCCGCGCCGATGGAACTGTGCGTCAGGCCGGTCTCCGGACTCGCGCGTCGAGTGGAACGGGAGTCGAATCCCGCGCCATTCACCGCTCCGCCTTCCCGTGCGACCCTGAGGGCCCACAGTGGCTTGATTGGAGCGGTTCCACGTCGCTTACCGTTGCGGGGGCAGCGCCGGATTCACACCGGCTTCCCGAACACCTGACAGCGGCGGAACTGTAGGCGGGCGAGCCTCGTGATGTCAATGCAATGCTGCGGATGCAGTATTCTTCCGGCTCAGCTTGCAGGGAGTCACGCTTGAACAGCAGTCATCCATCCAACGGGCCTTCCAGAGAATTGCTCGCTGCGCTCGAGGCGGCCCGCGCCGCCACCGAAGTGATCAACCGGCTTTATCAGCGCAATCTCGCCGTCACCATCAAGGCAGATCGCTCGCCGGTCACAGAGGCGGATGTGCAGTCCGAGCAAGCGATCCGCACCGTGCTCGAGCGCCATTTCCCCGGCTACGGCTTTTATGGCGAGGAAACTGGTCAGCGCGGCATGGATGCAGACAATGTCTGGCTCGTCGACCCGATCGACGGCACTAAGTCCTTCGTGCGCGATACACCGTTTTTCTCGACGCAGATTGCGTTGATGCGCGAAGGGCGTCTGGTGCTCGGGGTGTCGTGCGCCTCGGCCTATGGCGAACTGGCGTGGGCGGAAGAGGGCGGCGGTGCGTTTCTCAATGACCGACCAATACGTGTCAGCACCGTCAACGATGTCGGCGGCGCAATCCTGTCCACCGGTAATCTGAAAACGCTCGCCGCGTCGGCCGATGGCTGGTCACGTCTGGGAGCCTTGGTCGGCCGAGTGAACCGTCTGCGTGGCTATGGCGACTTCGTTCACTACCACTTGCTGGCGCGAGGCGCACTGGATGTGGTGCTGGAATCCGACGTCAACATCCTCGATATCGCTGCACTGAGCGTCATCGTCCGCGAGGCGGGCGGTGTGTTCACTCAGCTTGATGGCGGACCGATTGATCTGAATACAACCACGGTGCTGGCCAGCAATGCAGCACTCCATGGCCCGGTGCTGCAGGCCATGCGCGGCTGACCCCGGAGACGCGTGTTACCGCTACGGCTGCAGCCGCTGGACTGACCAGGGACTGCCGCTGAAGCCTTCACCATCCTGAGCGAGTTCACGCGTCCACACGGCGCGATCGTGCAGGCGCGCATCGCCCTCGACCCAGAGCTCCACCCGCTCGGCCCACAGGTGGTAACCACCCCAGTGCGGTGGACGCGGGATGGCCACGTTCGGATTCGTTCTCGACTCGCTTGATAGCGCCGGCAGACCAAGCCGCCGGGCGGTGTCACTGAAGGCGGTCATCAACGCTGCCCGGCTCTTGATGGGGCGACTCTGCTCGCTCGCCCATGCACCCAGCCGACTCTGCCAGTGACGTGACGCAAAGTACGCGTCACTGTTTGCTGAACTGGTGCGCGTGATCGGCCCCTCGATTCGGACCTGGCGATGCAGATGGTCCCAGTGCATTACCACCGCGGCGCGCGGTCTGGCAGCCAGTTCCTGTCCCTTGCGCGATTCGTAGTTGGTGTAGAAGCTGATGTACCCGGGCTTGGGCACAATCTCCTTGCACAGCACGATGCGAGCGGCCGGATAGCCACGTGCATCAACAGTGGCTAGTGTCATCGCGTTCGGATTGGGCTGGGTGCGGCGGCTGGTGGCTTCGGCCTGCCAGCGCTGAACCGTGCTGAGCGGCTCGCGCGGGAGCGGCTTGGGTAGGGCGTCAAGAAGTGGACTCATGGGCCGATCTTAACCCGGTCGGTGAGGTCCGCACTTGCCAGTCTCACGGCCACAGGCTACAAGTCAGCCTCGCCCTTTTTTCTGCGGAGTCCGGTTGCCGTGACACTCGAAGAACTGCGCCGTCAGCTGGACGGCCTCGACCAGCGCCTGGTGGAACTCGTCGCCGAGCGCCAGCGTACCGTGCAGGAAATTGCGCGCGTGAAGGGTGTCGCGGGTCGTGCAGTGCGTGATTATGGGCGTGAGCGCGAAGTCATCCTCGGCGTGCGGGCGCGAGCCACGGAAGTCGGCGTGCCGCCGGCTACGGCCGAGGCGCTGATGCGCCTGCTGATCCGCTCATCGCTCACGGCTCAGGAGCGCGCCCGGGTCGAGTCGCACGGCGCCGGTGATGGACGCCGTGCGCTGGTCATCGGCGGGGCCGGCAAGATGGGCGCCTGGTTCGCGCAGTTCCTCGCCTCGCAGGGTTTCGATGTACAGATCGCCGATCCCCACGCCGAAGGCGCGGTCGACGAACCGCAGCCGGGCAGCGCGTCGCTGCGCGACTGGCGCCGCTCGAGCCTTGATCATGACTTCATTGTCGTGGCGACCCCTCTGGGCCTCACCAATGGCATCCTTCTCGAGCTTGCCGGCCGTAAGCCTGCGGGCGTCGTCTTCGACGTCGGCTCATTGAAGACACCGCTGCGCACCGGCATTGAGGCGCTGCGTGCCGCCGGTGTGCGCGTGGCTTCGATCCACCCGATGTTTGGCCCCGATACCGAACTGCTCTCCGGTCGCCATGTCATCCATCTCGATCTCGGTGTGCCTGCTGCACGCGAGCAGGTCGAGGCGCTGTTCGCCGCCACCATGGCTGAACAGGTGGTCATGGGGCTGGATGAGCACGACCGCCTGATTGCCTATGTGCTCGGGCTCTCGCATGCGCTGAATATTGCTTTCTTCACTGCGCTGGCGGAGAGCGGGGAGTCAGCACCCCGCTTGGTCAGGCTTTCCAGCACCACCTTCGACGCGCAGTTCGACATCGCCAGCAAGGTGGCAGAAGAAAGTCCGGAACTGTATTTCGAGATCCAGCGCTTGAATGAGTTCGGCAACGAGTCGCTCGATGCACTGGCCCGCGCGGTCGACAGTGTGCGAGCGGCGGTGCAGGCCAATGATCTGTCCCATTTTCGCTCCCTGATGGTTCAGGGGCGCGAATACACTCAGGGACGGCGCATCGTCACCCAGCAGCGTCCGTGATGAACCTGCTGCCCCTCCGGCGGTCTACCGCTTGAGCAACGGGCATTCACACGTTACAAGTACACCCATGAGTGACTGGATTGACCGCGACGGCTTTCGCGCCAACGTGGGTATCGTGCTGATGAACCAAAGCGGGCAGCTATGGCTGGGGCGCAGACCGGGCGGTCGTGGCTGGCAGTTTCCCCAGGGCGGCATGCGTCGGGGCGAGGCCGCCGAGGAATCGCTGTTCCGCGAGCTGCAGGAAGAGATCGGGCTGATCGAGAAAGATGTTCGCATCGTGGCGCAGACGCGCCGCTGGCTGCGCTATCGCTTGCCGGCGCGTTATCAGCGCAAGGACGCCAGGCCCCGCTGTATCGGCCAGAAGCAGCGCTGGTTCCTGCTGGAACTGCGCGCGCAGGACTCCGCAATACGTTTTGACACCACCAGCGAGCCGGAATTCGATTCCTGGCGCTGGGTCGACTTCTGGCAGCCGGTGCGCGAAGTGATCTACTTCAAGCGGCCGGTCTATGCGCGGGCGCTCCACGAGCTGGGGGGCAGTGCGTTTCCCGAGGGCTTGCCAGACTATCCGCCATGGTGGCGTCGCAATGTGCGCGCCGTGCAAGCGGCTGCGGATGATTCCGCGGTCACGGGTGAATGAAGAGCGTCCTGCCGCGCCGTCTCGTGATCCGCAGGTATGCGCCGCTGCGGCCCTGGGTGCTGCTGGTCGCCTCAGGGGTCCTGCTGCTGCTCGCCGCTTGGCTCACGTTCCAGTTCGGCCGCAAGACAGCGGGATTCGATGCGCTGCGGGCAGCCAGCGAACGCGCGGAGCTGCAGGCCCAAATCGACGAGCTCCAGCGTCAGCAAAAAGAGTTGCGTGTCCAGTTGGCTGAGGGTGAGCAGGCCAAGCTCGAACAGGTGCGCGAGCGCTCCGAACTCGGCCGCAGCATTGGCGAGCTGCAGGCACAGCTGGCACGCGCCCAGCAGGATCTGCAGTTCTATCGCGGCATTGCCAGCCCGCAGGCCGCGAAGGATCGATCTGTCATCGTGCAGCAGTTCAAAGTTGCACCGCGTGATCCCGCCAAACGTCGTTTCTATTTACGCTTCACTCTGGCGCGCGAAGTGCGCGGTGACGCCAACGTCAGCGGCAACCTCGGCGTGACGATCGATGGCCTCAAGGCCGGTGCCGCTGCCAGTGTCGAGCTGGCGGCCATCAGCGACAGCAAGGTGCGGCAAATTCCCTATAATTTCCGCTATCTGGCCAACTTCGAGTACCCGATCACGCTGCCTGCCGGCTTCGAGCCTCGGCGCGTAACGCTGGAAATTAGACCGGCGCGTGCCGGCGTGTCACCCTATCGGCGTACGTTCGTCTGGAACGTCAGCGGCGGATGATCATGTTCAAGCGAGCCCGAAAACCCGTATCCAGAATCGACACACTGATCGGTAAGAGTGTGCGCGTTCAGGGCGATATCGAATTCACCGGCGGGCTGCACGTAGAAGGCTATGTAGGCGGGAACGTGCGCGCCAGCGGCGGGTCGCTCACCGCAGTCTCGGTCAGTGAGCATGGTCATATAGAAGGGTCGGTTGTGGCGGCACAAGTGGTGCTCAACGGCCGCATCAACGGTGACATTCTGGCTACGGAACGTGTGGTGCTGGGCGCGAAAGCCCGCGTGGCGGGGGATATCCACTACGGCTCCATCGAAATGGCGCTGGGTGCCGAGGTCAGCGGCAAGCTCGTGCCAAAGAGAGGCGGAGACGCCCAGCAGAGCACGGGCCCGAAGCCGGGCGACCGGCCTGGCTGATTACGGACACTTATTTTGACGCCCGCTGGCGTGACTTCTACACTTGATAGCCATGGACACCTCCTCTCCCGTTTCCTCCATCGCAGGCGATGCACCGCTGGTCTTCACTGATGCCGCGGCGCGCAAGGTCGGTCAGCTGATCGAGGGCGAAGGCAATCCCAAACTGATGTTGCGGGTCTTCGTTCAGGGCGGTGGCTGTTCCGGTCTTCAATACGGCTTCGAATTCGACGAAGAGATCCAGGAGGGCGACTCCTGCGTCGAAAACCAGGGAGTGAAGCTGCTCATCGATCCGATGAGCTTCCAGTACCTGGGCGGCGCCGAAATCGATTTCCGCGAGGGCCTGGATGGTGCCCAGTTCGTGATCCGCAACCCCAATGCGGTCACCACCTGCGGCTGCGGCTCCTCGTTCAGTGCCGGCAGCTAACTTCCTCAAGAGACGCTGATGCCGCGCGGCGCTCGTGCCAGTCACCCGGGCGTTCTGGCTGCCGTCGATCTCGGGTCAAACAGCTTTCATCTGGTCGTCGCTCGCCATGTGCACGGCCAGCTGGTGGTTATCGACCGTTTGCGCGAAATGGTGCGTCTGGGCGGCGGTGTCGACGCTGAAGGGCAACTCGATCCGGGCGTCGCGGCGCGTGCATTGTCCTGTCTCGAGCGCTTCGGACAGCGCCTGCGCGCCATGCGTGCCAGTAACGTTCGTGTCGTCGGTACCAGTGCTTTGCGCACCGCGCGCCGCAAGCAGAAATTCCTCATCAACGCACGCCGAGCGCTGGGTCATCCCATCGAGATCATCTCCGGCATGGAGGAGGCGCGCCTGATCTACTCCGGCGTTGCCCACATGCTGCCGCCAGACCGTGGTCGTCGTCTCGTGATCGACATCGGCGGCGGCAGCACCGAGATCGTCATCGGTGAGGGCTATGAAGCACTCGAGCTCGCAAGCCTGCATATTGGCTGCGTCAGCCTCACCAAGCAGTTCTTTGCCGACGGGCGTATCACCGCCAAGCGCCTCCAGCGTGCCCGGCTCGCTGCGCAGGTAGAACTGGAGCCGGTGCAGAAGGCATTCCAGCGGCGCGGGTGGGAACATGCTTTTGGCAGCTCCGGCACGGTGCGTGCTATCGCTGAGTCCCTGCGGGAAATCGATCCGCAGTCACGGGCCATCACCGTCGAAGGACTGATGCGGCTGATGGCAGTGCTGGAAGCGGTGGGTAACACGCGTGCACTGCGGCTCAATGCCGTCACCGAGGAGCGCCGGCCGGTTTTCCCTGCCGGCGTCGCCATCCTGCTCGAATTGATGAATGCACTGAATATCGAAACGCTACGGCTTTCCGATGGCGCGCTACGCGATGGTCTGCTCTACGACATGATCGGTCGAATGACCGATGAGGATCCGCGTGAGCGCTCAGTCAGTTCAATGCAGCGTCGCTACCATGTCGAAATTGAGCAGGCGCATCGGGTCGAGCAGACCGCGCTCGACCTGCTGCGCCGGGTAAGGAACAGTTGGGACCTGAAAGATCCGCTGGCGGCGCTGTCCCTGAAATGGGCGGCGCGCCTGCACGAAATCGGTCTCGACGTTGCGCACAGCGGTTACCACCGTCACAGCGCTTATCTGCTCGAACACGCTGACATGCCGGGCTTCACGCGTGAGGAGCAGCGCCTGCTCGCCCGACTCGCCGGTTGCCATCGGCGCAAGCTGACGCTGGCCGGACTGGGGGAGCTCATTCCACCCTGGGACAAGCTGGCGCTGCGATTGATCCTGTTGCTGCGTCTGGCAGTGCTGCTGCATCGTAGTCGGAGCATCGCGCCGCTACCAACGCTGAATCTCAAGGCCCGTGCCGGCACGCTTCAGCTCAGTATTGGCGCGCGCTGGTTAGCTCAGCATCCGCTGTCGCTGGAAGACCTACGGCAGGAAGTAGAGTTTCTGCGCTCCGCCGGTCTGCGTTTACGCGTCTACGCCGGCTCGCGGCTGGTGTTGGCATAACGCTGCAGCTGCGCAGCTTGCGCGTCAATGATTGGCGCATCCCCCGCGGCTGCACGGATGTAACTGCCATCGGCCTGCAAAAGCCAGGCATTGCAGTTGTCGGCCAGATTGGCCTCCAGATCCTCGCGCAGCCTCGTGCACAGTCGGCTGCGTCGGATCGGAAAAGCAATTTCGATGCGACGGAAAAAGTTGCGTTCCATCCAGTCGGCGCTGGCCAGCAGCAGCTGGTTTCGTCCGCCGTTTTCAAACCAGTACACCCTCGAGTGCTCGAGAAAGCGGCCCACCAGCGAGCGGACAGAGATGTTTTCCGAAACGCCAGGCACACCCGGTCTTAGCGCGCAAACACCACGCACGATCAACTCCACACGCACGCCGGCCCCCGATGCGCGGTAAAGCGCCTGAATGATGCCGGGATCCACCAGTGCATTGAGTTTCGCCACGATGCGAGCAGGCTTGCCGGCCTGTGCCGCCGCGATCTCGCCATCGATCAGAGCCAACAATGTCGAGTGCAGCTTGAACGGCGCCTGTACCAGTCGCCGCAGTCGAGGTGACTGCATCAGGCTGGTCAGCTGCAGAAACAGCTCGTGCACATCCAGACCAATGACTTCATCGCAGGTCAGCAGTCCATAGTCTGTATAAGCCCGCGCCGTCTTCGGATGGTAGTTGCCTGTGCCCAGATGACAGTAGCGCCGTATGCCGTCCTCTTCGCGGCGTACGATCATCAGCATCTTCGCATGCGTCTTATATCCGACCACGCCATAGACGACATGCGCACCCGCTTCCTGCAGCTTGCCGGCAAGTTCGATATTGGCCTCTTCGTCGAAGCGTGCGCGTAGTTCGATGACCACTGTCACATCCTTGCCGGCCTGTGCGGCTGCCACCAGGCACTCCACGATCGGCGATTTCCCACCCGTTCGGTACAGGGTCTGCTTGATGGCCAGCACCGCCGGATCGATCGCTGCCTGACGCAGCAGATCGAGAACCGGCGCAAAACTCTGGTAGGGGTGGTGCAGCAGCACGTCGCCTGCGCGGATCGCTGTGAACAGATCCGGAGGGTCCAGCAATGGCTGCGGAACTCCGGGCAAAAACGATGGATATTTCAGATCTGGCCGCTGTGCTAGTTCGTACAGAGCGGACAGGCGACTGAGGTTGACCGGACCGGGTACCGAAAAGCAGTCCGATGCGCCAAGCGCAAACTGCTCGCGCAGCAGTGTCACGAGTGAGTCCGGGCACTGCGCTGCTGTCTCGAGACGAACGGCTGCACCATAACGCCGGTGTGCCAACTCGCCCTCGAGGGCGCGGCGCAGGTCATCGATCTCTTCCTCATCGACGAACAAATCACTATTGCGGGTCAGTCGGAACTGGTAGCACCCCAGCACTTGCATTCCGGTGAACAACCGGGCCACGCAATGCTCGATGATTGAAGAGAGCGCGACGAAACCGCGGCCAATATCATCAGGAATCGCCAGCACCCGCGCCAGTGAGCGCGGTGCCTGCACGACCGCCAGGTCACAGTCGCGACCAAAAGCATCCTTGCCCGACAGCATCACCACGAAGTTCAGGCTCTTGTTCTGAATACGCGGAAAGGGTCGTGCCGGATCCAGCCCCAGTGGACTGAGTACCGGCTCCACTTCGTTGGCGAAATATTGTTCGACCCACGCGCGTGTCTCCGCGCTCCAGTCGGCCTCCGACTGCAGATCCACGCCTACTGTACGTAACCCGGGTAGCAGCACCTCATTGAGACAGTGGTACTGCGCAGCCACCAGCTGCGTCGCTTTCTCATGGATGGCCGCCAGTTGGTCGACCACCGACATGCCATCCGGCCCGCAGCTTGTGGAGCCGAGCTCCAGCAACTGCTTCAGTCCCGCCACACGGATCTCAAAGAATTCGTCCAGATTCGCCGACGAGATACACAGAAACCGCAGGCGCTCCAGCCACGGCGCACGCTCGTCCATGGCCTGCGCCAAGACCCTCTCATTGAAGGCCAGCGCCGCAATCTCGCGGTTAATGAAATGTTCGGCTGAATAAGAGACGTCGATCACATCAGGACCGCTGCGGGGGATGACGTCTCGATTCTAGCCCGGAGCACCATGACAACTCCGTGAAGCCGCTTCGACTCAGCGCGCAGCGACCGCGGGCGCGCGGGTATCCTGGAGCGGTGCCAGCAGCGGCGTTGTCTGCCGCCGGAAATCCTCCATCAACGCAGCGTCGATCGCCCGTGTCTCGGGCAGCTTGATGCGCTGCGGGTCGAGAAACTGTCCGTTGAGACGGTACTCGTAATGAAGATGCGGGCCCGTCGCCAGACCGGTCATGCCAACATATCCAATGGTCTGACCCTGCTCGACATGCCCACCCGACTGCACGCCGGATGCGAAGGCCGACAGGTGGCCATAAGCGGTGACAATGCCACCGCCGTGGTCAAGTTCGATCATGTTTCCGTAACCGCCTTTCTCACCGCGAAACTGCACGCGGCCGCTGCCTGCCGCATACACCGGTGTGCCTTGTGCTGCCGCATAGTCCACACCCTTGTGAGCTCGCAGGCGATTGAGGATGGGATGGAATCGACCGCGACTGAAGCCCGAGCTCACGCGCCGGAAATCGAGCGGAGCGCGCAGGAAGGCTTTCTCCATCGGATGTCCCGTCGGCGAATAGTAGCCAACGCTGCCATCGGGCCTGACATAGCGAACCGCCACATAGGTGCGCCCGGCATTGACGAATCGCGCCGAGAGGATCGCGCCATCCTGCACAAAGTGACCATCCTGATAGAGCCGTTCGAAGTTCACCGTGAACTCATCGCCGGCGCGCAAATCCAGCGCAAAATCGATGTCCCAACCAAACAGCTTCGCCAGTTCCAGCGCCGTTGCATCCTGCAGTCCCGCGTTCCCCGCAGCATCGAACAGCGATGAAGTGATGCGCCCTCGAACCACCGTACGCACCGTCTGAACCGGCCGTTGCTCCACCGCAAGATGAAAGCCCGACTCGTCACGCGTGACATGCAGCTGCTGTGTCAGGGACAAATTGCGTTCGAACCCGGTGACGCTGCCGTCGTGATGTCGAATCGTCAGCATCTCACCGCGCGTCAGGCGATCGACGTACGCACGCGCGCCATCCAGGTCGCGTATGGCCGCCAGATCAGTGAGACTCAGTCCGGCTGTGCGGAAGATCTGCTCGAGCGTATCGCTCCCGCGCACAACGATGTGAAGTACGGTCTCCGCATCCTCGGCGGGCATTGTTGGCAACGCAGCAATGGGCGTTCCGGAAGCTTCCAGCGGGAGCGATGGTTCAGGATAAATGGCGCGCCGCAAAGGTCCGCCCACGAGCATGGCAAGCACCGCCAGAGCGCCTGCCAGAAGCAGATGACCGGTATGCCCGTGGAGCTTCCGGCGCCAGTTTCGCAAGGTATCAAACATAGGTTGTCAAGCTACCGATCGAATAGGGACGCGGTCAATCCAAAAGAGCCGCCCCTAGAGCCTTGGAAACCAGAGTTTCTCATTCATTTTCAAAGGGTTATAAAAATTGTAGAAAGAATCATGACGACCCGTTGACAGCCGCTCTCCGGCCCCTATAATGCGCGCCCTCAGCTAGCCGTACCGCGGTTCAGCGGTGACGGTTTGAGACGATTAATAAAGGTTGACGGGACGTGCCGCACGGCTATACTTCCCGGCCCTTTTCTTCGGCCCACAGCGACCGAAGCGTTGTTTAAAAATCTGGCAGGTAACTTGTGTGGGTGCTCGCGTCAATGCGTCCTTTGGATGCAAAAACCGAGTAACCAAAAAGTCCAGCAATGGGCCTTTGATTACTCCTTTGTTTGAAGCTCAAAGCTATCAAGTGAAGAGTTTGATCCTGGCTCAGATTGAACGCTGGCGGCGTGCTTAACACATGCAAGTCGAGCGGTAACAGGTGTAGCAATACATGCTGACGAGCGGCG
>CAYFPW010000028.1:0-12503 GCA_964345055.1 uncultured Steroidobacteraceae bacterium
GGCTTGCCGCGCGGATTGCCGCTTTCCTCGAAGTAGATCCGGTGGAGCGGGGAGACGCTGAGGAATCCGGTGCGGTACGCCTTGATCGGCGGATACAGGGTGGAGCGCGTGCTCACTGGGCCTTGCTCGTCACCATCGGGCCCAGAGGCTTGCCACCCAGCAGGTGCAGGTGCAGGTGATAGACCTCCTGACCGCCATCGCTGTTGCAGTTGACGATGAGGCGGTAGCCGCTCTCGGCGATACCTTCGCGTCGGGCCAAATCCCGGGCCACGGTATACAGATGACCGATGAGCGCCTCGTCCTCGTCGGCCACCTCATTGGCGGTCGGGATCGGCTTGTTGGGCACGATCAGGATGTGGACCGGGGCACGGGGATGAATGTCGCGGAAAGCGGTGACACGGTTGTCCTGAAAGACGATATCGGCCGGTATTTCGCGCGCAATGATACGTTCGAACAGCGTGGGCATGGCTGCAGCTTAATAATGGGCCATAATGGCCGCAAGCAGGAATCCGCCTTGAAGCTCCGACCCGAAGATCTCGCCACCCACCTCGCCGGTCCGCTGCGTCCCGTCTACCTGCTCGTAGGCGAGGACCCGCTGCTGGTCACCGAGGCCAGCGATGCGATCCGCACACGTGCGCGGGACCAGGGTTTCACGGAGCGCGAGGTGTTCCAGATTCAGCGCCCCTCCACCGATGCCTTTCTGCCTGCGCAGCATGCGGCCGAGGCCATGTCGCTGTTCGCATCACGCCGGATCATCGAGATCCGGCTGCCAGGCGGTAAACCGGGGCATGGTGAAGCCGGTCTGGTGCGGGTCATCCAGGCGGCGGGCCAAGATCTGCTGGTGATCATCATCGTCGGCAAGATCGAACGCGATGCGTGGCAGTCGGAATGGCTGCAGCAGGTCGAGAAGCGCGGTGTCTCGCTGACGTTGTGGCCGGTGGACCTCATGCGTTTCCCGGATTGGCTGCGGAGCCGTTTTCGCGCGGCGGGGCTGGTTCCGGATGCCGATGCCATTGCGCTGCTGGTGGAACGCACCGAGGGCAACTTGCTGGCAGCCAGGCAGGAGATCGAGAAACTGGCGCTGTTGCTGCCCGCGGGTGCGCGTGTCGATACGGCGGCCGTGGCGGCCAGCTCCGGCGACAGCGCCCGATTCGACGTCTTTCAGCTCGGCAAGGCGGTTAGCGCCGGTGACGCAACGCGTGCGCTGCGACTGCTGGCCGGGTTGCGTGCCGAGGGCACGGAGCCGGTGCTGGTACTATGGAGCCTGCTGCGGGCTCGCGCTGAGCTTGCCGGCAAGCTGCCGCGCGGCGCGCGGCGACCGGGCGGGGCGGCGATCACGGCCCGAGCCGTGCGCGCCGACCGGATGGCCAAGGGTCGCCTGAAGGGCGATGTCTGGGATGAACTGATGCTCCTGACGACGGAGCTGTGCGGATTGAGGGTGCTGGCATTGAGCAGGTGGCAGTTGCGGAGTCAGGGGCAGGCATGAGCGAACCCATAGGGCTGTTCGGTGGTGCCTTCGACCCCATTCACTATGGCCATCTGCGTACCGCATTTGAGCTCTGGCAGGCGCTGAAGCTGGCGCAGGTGCGCTTCCTGCCCACGGGCAATCCGCCGCACCGCGAGGCGCCGCTCACGACTCCCGAGCTGCGGGTGCAGATGGTCAGCGCGGCAATCGCCGGCATCAGCGCCTTCGTGGTTGATGACCGCGAACTGCGTCGCCGTGGCATGTCTTATTCGGTGGATACCCTGACGGAATTGCGCGCCGAAAATCCCGGCCGCTCACTGTGCCTGCTGGTGGGCATGGATGCCTTTCTCGGGCTGCCGACCTGGCATCGCTGGAGAGAGATCTTCGATCTGGCGCATGTCGTCGTGGCGCATCGGCCCGGCTGGAAGGCGCCGATGACCGGCCCGCTGGGCGAAGTCATGGTCGATCGCGGTACCGGCAGTGTCCGTGATCTGCATGGCGCACCGGCGGGAAAGGTTTATGTCCACGCGGTCACGCAGCTGGAGATCTCGTCCACGGATCTGCGTCAGCTGATCCTCTCCGGCCGCGACCTGCGTTATCTGGTTCCTGATTCCGTGCGTGAGCTCATCCTCAGCACCGGTTGTTATTCGCATCACTCCAACACGAGGTAAGAATCCCCGCATGGCCAAATCCGTCCAGCGCCGCGCAACGCGCACCCGGGCGCTCGTGCAACTCGAGGAACTCGTGCTGCGCGCGCTTTCCGACATGAAAGCCGTCAATGTTCGCGTCATGGATGTCCGCGGACTCACTGATGTCGCCGACACCATGATCATTGCGTCGGGCAATTCCGACCGTCACGTACGATCCATCGCGGATCTGGTCATCGAGCGCGCCAAGCAGGCTGGCCGGCGCCCCATGGGCACCGAAGGCAAGAACGACGCCGAATGGGTACTGGTGGATCTGCAGGACGTGCTGGTGCACGTCATGCTGCCGCGGGTACGCGAGTTCTATGCCTTGGAGCAGTTGTGGGAAGCGCCGGTGGTAGCCCGTGCGCAGGAGAAGCCTGCCAAGACACGCGCTGCGAAGCGTGGCGCGCCGGCGAAGAACAAAGCCAAGGCCAAGGGCAAGACGACGTCGTCCGGCAAGGCGCGCGCTGCAGGTGGCAGCAAGGCCAAGTCTCCCGCCCGCGGTGGGCGCGCCGGTGCGGCGTCCGGTGCGCGGCGCAGTGCGCGACCCGCATCGTCGCGTTCGCGAGGCTGAGCGCTCAGCATCACCGCTATGCGTGCGACGGTCATTGCCGTGGGCAGCCGCCAGCCGCGCTGGGTCGATGAAGCCTATGCCGATTACGCCAAGCGGCTGCGCACTGCGCTGCCGCTGTCGTTGGTCGAGGTCGAGAGCGCGGCCCGCGGCAAGGCCCCTAATGCTGATCGCGCTCGCGCTATCGAAGCCCGCGACATCCTCGCAGCATCGCAGGGACGTGGCCATCTGGTGGCGCTCGATGAGCGCGGCCGACTGCGTAGCACCCGGGAGCTGGCGCAGTGGCTGGACAAGCGCCGCCACATGGGAGGCGATCTGTGTTTCGTGATCGGCGGACCGGATGGTCTGGATCCCTCTGTTCTGGGTGAATCGGGCGAACAGTGGTCGCTCTCACCGCTGACGCTTCCGCACGGACTGGTGCGCGTGATGCTCGTCGAACAGCTCTACCGCGCCAGCTCGCTGCTGGCCGGTCATCCTTATCACCGCGAATGATGTCGGGCGAACGAGCATGAGCCATCCTCCAGCCACGCTGATTCTGGCCTCCGCCTCACCGCGACGCTCGGCATTGCTGCGCCAGCTCGGGGTGCCGCATCAGGTGTGTGCCGCGGACATCGACGAGCAACGCCTGCCGGGCGAGGCGGTGGAAGCGTGTGTGCTGCGTCTGGCCCGAAGCAAGGCACAGGTGGCACGCGAGCGATTGGCGGCGACCGGATCGCTGCCGCGTGGCGCACTGGTGCTGGGTTCTGACACCGCTGTCGTCTTGGGCGATGAAATGCTCGGCAAGCCGCATACGCGTGAGCCGGCACTGGTGATGTTGCGTCAGTTGTCCGGACGTGAGCACCGTGTGCTCACCGGTGTGGCACTGTGGGGCGAGGCGGGTTGTGCGGTGGCGCTGTCGGAGAGCCGCGTCCGTTTCCGTGAACTGACAGATGAGGAATGCAAGCGCTACTGGCACAGTGGTGAGCCGCGTGACAAGGCCGGTGCCTATGCTATTCAGGGTCGCGCAGCGGCTTTCATCACATCGCTGACCGGCAGCTATTCAGGTGTGATGGGCCTGCCGCTGTATGAAACGGCGGAGCTGTTGCGTCGCGCGGGTGTGGACATCTGGCAGGAGGGCGTGGAATGAGCCGTGAAATACTGGTCAATATCACGCCGCGCGAATCGCGGGCTGCGCTCGTCGAAAACGGTGTGCTGCAGGAGCTCTATGTTGAACGCGCCAACCGGCGCGGGCTGGTTGGCAATCTCTACCGCGGGCGTGTCACACGAGTACTGCCCGGCATGCAGGCCGCCTTCGTTGAGGTGGGTCTGGAACGCACTGCGTTTCTGCATGCGGCCGACATCCAGTATCCGGCTGACGTGCACACTGACGTCGCGCAGCAGCTGACGCCGGCGCCATCGATCCAGCAACTGGTCACGCAGGGCGATGAGTTGCTGGTGCAGGTGCTGAAGGATCCTCTCGGCAGCAAGGGTGCGCGGCTGACGACCATGATTTCCCTGGCCTCGCGTTTTCTCGTCTTTATGCCGCTCTCCGCCGGCGTCGGTGTCTCGGCACGCATCGAGGAGGAGGTCGAGCGCGAAAGGCTGCGCGGACTGATGCGCACGCTCCTGGAGTCCGAGGGTGCAGCATCCGGCGGCGGATTCATCGTACGCACTGCAGCCCGCGGCGCACCGCTGGAGGCGCTGGCGGCGGATCGCATCTACCTGCTGCGGCTGTGGGAACACGTGCGACGGCGTGAGCGTGTGCCGCCGGGCACGCTGGTGCATGAGGAGCCGCCGCTGTCGGTGCGCATCCTGCGCGACGAGCTCTCGCCAGAAGTGCGTCGTGTGATGGTGGACTCGCCAGCCGAGTTTGCGCGCATGCGCAGTTTCGCTACGGCGTTCATGCCCGAGGCCGCCGAGCGCGTTGAGCTATATTCCGGAACACGCCCTATTTTCGACTTGCACGGTGTCGAGGAGGAGATCGGTCGCGCGCTCGAGCGTAAAGTTATTCTGAAGTCGGGTGGCCACATCGTCATCGACCAGACCGAAGCGATGACTACCATCGATGTGAACACCGGTGCATTCGTCGGTACCAGCAGTCAGGAAGATACGGGCTTTCGCACCAACCTCGAGGCCGCGGTGATGGTGGCGCGCCAACTCCGTCTGCGCAATCTCGGTGGCATCATCATCGTGGATTTCATCGATATGCAGGATCCCGGCCATCGCGAACAGTTGCTGGCCGCCTTCCGCGCCGCGCTGGCTGGCGATCGTGCCCAAACGCAGATCGCCAGCGTCTCCGCGCTCGGACTGGTCGAGATGACCCGCAAGCGTACGCGTGAGAGTCTCGAGCATCTGTTGTGCACACCGTGCCCAAGTTGTGAAGGCCGCGGCTTTCACAAGAGCGTCGAGACGGTGTGTCACGAGATCTATCGCGAGGCGTTGCGCCAGTCGCGCCAGTTCCGCATCGAACAGCTGGTGGTGCTGGCCAACCCCGAGGTCGTTGAGCGGCTGCTCGATGAGGAGGCGACGGTGCTCGCCGATCTGGAAGCGCAGGTGGGTAAGCCCATCCGGCTGCAGGCGGAAGCGCTGTATGACATCGATCAGTACGACCTGGTGCTCGCATGATGGCAGAGCGCACGGGCGCGGTGGTGGCTGCTATTCAGATGACCTCCGGCACGGACGTGTCTGAAAATCTGCGCACGGCTGAACGGTTGTTGCGCCTCGCGGCAGCGGAGCGGGGCGCGAGCGTCGCCGTGCTGCCGGAGAATTTTTCCATCATGGCGCGCGACGATGCCGGGCGGCGGGCCGTTGCCGAGGAGGATGGCGCCGGTCCCGTGCAGGAGTTCCTCGCGCGCATCGCCTCAGACGAGAAGCTGTGGATTGTCGCCGGCACCACGCCGTTGCGGCGCGCCGGCGAGCTGCGTCTCGCCACGGCCTGTCTGGTCTACGATGCGGCCGGCGCTCGTGTCGCACGCTACGACAAAATCCATCTCTTCGATGTGGATCTGCCGGAGAAGGGCGAGAGCTACCGCGAATCAGCGCATTTCGCGCCGGGAAACCAAGTGGTGGTCGTAGATACTCCCGCCGGGCGGCTGGGGCTGTCGGTCTGCTATGACATGCGCTTCCCTGAACTCTATCGCGCGCTGTCCGCTGCCGGTGCCGACTGGTTCACGGCGCCCGCGGCATTCACCGTACCCACGGGTCAGGCGCACTGGGATACGCTGCTGCGAGCCCGCGCCATCGAAAACCTCTGCCACGTGGTGGCAGCGGGGCAGTGGGGCGCACATCCGAATGGACGCAGCACCTGGGGACACAGCATGATTGTCGATCACTGGGGTCGGGTGATCACCGAACGGGCAACCGGCGAGGGTGTCATCGCGGCCCCTATTGATATCGCGGCGCAACGTGAGGCGCGGCGCACGTTCCCGGCGCTGACGCACCGCGTTCTGGATCGCTGAGCTTCCGATGAATGAGCTGGAGACGAACATGAGCACCGACAATCCGCGGAGCGTGAACCAGGATCCGATGGCGCTGGCGCGCGCCAACATCCTCGCCCCGGCCGGTCTCGATGAAAGCCGCATCGGCAGGGCGCTGGACATGGTGCTTGGCCATGCCATCGATGAGGCCGACCTGTATTTCCAGCTCTCGCAGGAAGAGTCTTGGGCGCTGGAGGATGGCATCGTCAAGGATGGCAGCTCGAGCATCGAACAGGGTGTGGGCCTGCGCGCGCTCGCTGGTGAACGCACCGGTTTCGCCTACTCCGATGAGATCGTGATGCCGGCGCTGGAAGAAGTGGCACGCGCCGCGCGCGCCATTGCGCAGCGCGGCCAGCAGGGCGCGGTGCAGGCCTGGCATCAGGTCAGTGGTCATCAGCTGTATCTGCCGATCGATCCGGTGCACACGCTCAGCGATACGGACAAGGTGGCCTGGCTGGAGCGCATCGATCGCGAGACCCGCGCCATGGACCCGCGCGTCAAACAGGTTATGGCCAGTGTGCATGCGGTGCATGAGCAGGTGTTGGTGGCCTCGAGCACCGGCACGCTGGCCGCCGACGTGCGGCCGCTGGTGCGCATCAATGTCTCGGTGATCGTCGAGCAAAATGGCCGGCGTGAACAAGGGTATTGCGGCGCCGGTGGCCGTTATACGCTGCAGGAACTGGTCAGCGGCGAGCGTCCGCTGCAACTGGCGCGTGAGGCGGTGCGTCAGGCGCTGGTGAATCTGGAAGCGGTAGATGCCCCGGCCGGCACCATGACCGTGGTGCTCGGGCCCGGCTGGCCCGGCGTGCTGCTGCACGAGGCTATCGGCCACGGACTCGAAGGCGATTTCAATCGCAAGAAAACCTCGGCCTTCAGTGGCCGCATTGGCGAGCGTGTGGCCAGTCCGGGCTGCACCATCGTCGATGACGGGACGCTAGCCAATCGTCGCGGCTCGCTGAACATCGATGACGAAGGAACGCCCACGCGCTGCACCACGCTGATCGAGGACGGTGTGCTGCGCGGGTATCTTCAGGATCGGCTCAACGCGCGGCTGATGGGCACGGTCTCCACCGGCAACGGCCGACGCGAGAGCTACGCCAGTGTCGTGCTGCCGCGCATGACCAACACCTACATGCTGCCCGGGCCCTACGATCCGCAGGAGATCATCCGCTCCGTGGATCGCGGCATCTATGCGGTGAACTTCGGCGGCGGCCAGGTCGACATTACCTCAGGCAAGTTTGTGTTCTCCGCCAGCGAGGCCTATCTGATCGAGAACGGCCGCATCGGCGCGCCTATCCGTGGCGCCACGCTGATCGGCAATGGTCCGGATGTGCTCACGCGCGTGAAGATGGTGGGGAACGATCTCAAGCTCGACGATGGTGTCGGCACCTGCGGCAAGGACGGCCAGAGCGTGCCGGTGGGGGTGGGTCAGCCCACGCTGCGCGTCGATGAACTCACGGTGGGCGGCACGGCCTGAAAGCCCTCGCCGCCGCGAGCACGCGTGCCAGAATACGCATTCCATTCGCCACTTCCGGATCCATCATGAGCAGTCAGTCCGCAGCGCCCAGCACCGTGCAGATCGATACCGTCACGATGCATGCGGATGCGCGTGGCGCGGTGTTCGAGCCTATCGATGTCGCAGGACTGGCGACACAGCGCAATTCGCATGTGGTGATCTCTGAGCCGGGCGTCGTGCGCGGCAATCATCTGCACCGCCAGGGCCAAGAGCTGACGGTGGTGGTGGGGCCGGCCGAAGTGCGCTACCGCGAGGCCGGCGTCGTGCATTCGGTGCAGGTGCCGGCCGGAGTCGCACAGCGCTTTGTTTTTCCGGCTGGTGTCTCGCATGCCTATCGCAATCCGGGACCGGGCGTGATGATCCTCGCGTCCTTCAATACCGAAGTGCACGATCCCGCACAGCCGGACGTGGAGCGCGACGTCCTGTTCTAGCGCCGCTGCGAACTCCGCAGCGCAGCCGCAAACACGGGACACAGCGACGGACTATCCGGTCGATTGCCGGTGATTCATCGACTGTTCAGAGCCGGGTTCATCGCGTGATGATGATCCTCGCCGGACGAACGCCAGGGACGGCCGGCCGGCCGATGGGTTCCTGCTGCAGCAGGCGCTCATCGTCGTACCTGCTCAGCTACTGACCTCTAAATCATGACGCCGAGCTCCGGATACAGTGCCTTAAGCAAGCGGCGCAGCTGTGCATCGCGCTCTTTGCGCGAGGCACAGACCACGGTCACATGCCCGACCTTGCGCCCCGGCCGCGGCTCCTTGCCGTAGTCATGCAGGTGCACGTCCGGCAATTTCAGCAGTGGCGATTTCTTGGGCACGGCGCCGATCAGATTCACCATGCCTGCATGGCCGCGCGGTGTCGTGGCGCCCAGCGGCAGCCCGGCCACGGCACGAACATGGTTCTCGAACTGGCTGGTGGCGGCGCCCTCAATGGTCCAGTGGCCCGAGTTGTGGACTCGCGGTGCCATCTCATTGGCGACCAGGCGACCGCCGCGTACAAAAAATTCCACGGCCAGTACACCGACGTAGTCCAGTGCCGTCAGCAGCGCGCGCAGATGACGTCGCGCCGCGCGTTCCAGCGCGACGTCGTGCCATGGCGCGGCGGTGACCCGCAGGATACCGGCGTGGTGCACATTGCGGCTCAAGGGATAGAACGCCAGCTGACCCTCGCGCCCTCGGGCGGCGATACAGGAGACTTCGTAGTCGAAGGGAATGAAGCCTTCATACAGCAGCGACACGGCGCCCATGGCCTGCCACGCCGCGTCCGCATCGGCTGCCGTGCGGATGACCGCCTGACCCTTGCCGTCATACCCCATGCGGCGAGTCTTCAGTACACCGGGCAGGCCGATGTCACGCAGCGCGCGGTGCAGCGCGGCGCGCGAATTCACAGCGGCATAGTGCGTGGTGGGAATACGCAGTCGATCGAACAGACGTTTTTCCGACAGACGATCCTGCGCGGCTGCCAGAGCCCGGAGCGGCGGTGAAACGCGCACGGCGCTGCCACGCGTGGCCTTGCGCAGCGCCGGCACGGAAATGTTCTCCCAGTCGAAGCTGATCACACCGCTGCGGCGTGCGAGCTCAGCGAGCATCGCTGGATCCGTGAATTCACCCACCAGACTGGTGGCCACCTGTGCGGCCGGCGTATCGCCGCTGCGATCGAGAAACAGGAAATCCAGGCCCAGCGGGTAACCAGCCAGCGCCATCATGCGGCCGAGCTGGCCACCGCCGACGATGCCAATGGTGGAGGGTGCGCCTGCGCGCGCGCCGCGCCGGCGCTGGCTCATGGAGCGTTGCGCGGGTCTGCGCCGGCCAGGACGCGCGCGGTCTGCGATGCGCGGAACTCCGCCAGTGCCGCAGCGATGCGGGCATCGTTGCCGGCGAGGATGGCGGCAGCAAACAGGGCTGCGTTGGTCGCGCCCGCTGAGCCGATGGCGAAAGTGGCCACCGGTATGCCGGCAGGCATCTGCACGATGGACAGGAGCGAGTCCATGCCGTTGAGCGCGCGTGACTGCACCGGTACGCCCAGCACCGGCAGGGCTGTCTTGGAAGCGGTCATGCCAGGCAGGTGCGCAGCGCCGCCAGCACCGGCGATGATTACCCGCAAGCCGCGCTCGGCCGCCGAACTGGCGTAGTCGAACAACAGATCGGGTGTGCGGTGCGCGGACACGACGCGGGTCTCGTGCGGAATGCTGAGCGCATCGAGAGTTTCCGAGGCGGGCCGCAGCGTCTCCCAGTCCGAGCTGGAGCCCATGATGATGCCGACTAGAGGCTTCATCGCGGCAGTTTAGCACGCGGGCGCCAGTCCCCCGCGCGTGTCTCCAGGGCCCGCTCGATCGGCTCTGTATCCAGCCGCCGCATCAGCTTTCCAATGTACTGGCGTGCCCGTGCCTGAGCCGGCGTCGGCCCCAGCCGACGCGCGTCGCGCACGGCCTCGAGCAATTCCTCCGGCAGGTTCAGCGCGACCAGATCGGGCTCGCGCAGATCGAGCAGTCTTTCGCCCAGTTTCTGTGCCGCTTCGGCGGCGCGCTTGCGCGCCGAGCGACTGGGGCGTTCCTCCGCCTCCGCGGCGGGATCGCCGCCGGCGGCGGTCGGGTCTGCCTCGTCGGGCGTGAATTCGTATCGGTTGCGACTCATGCGGGGGTCCGTTGCCTGCACTGCTACAATTCTGCCCGACTCTCACGCAGCGTGCGCCCATGAATAATTCTCTTCAAGCCGACCGCATCCCAGAGCTCAGCGCCGTTGTGGCGGCAGCGCTCGAGGCAGCGCGTCGCCAGGGCGCCACGCAGGCTGAGGCCAGCGTCGGCATGCAGCAGGGGCTGACCGCCACCGTGCGGCTGGGGCAGGTTGACACCATCGAGTACCACCGCGACCGTGGCCTGGCCGTCACGGTGTATATGGGTCACCGCAAGGGTTCGGCCAGTACCGCTGATATGCGCCCGGAAGCCGTTGTCGAGACGGTCACCAAGGCCTGCAGCATCGCGCGCTATACAGCCGAGGATCCCTGCGCCGGACTGGCGGATCCCGCGCGACTAGCCCGTGAATTTCCCGATCTGGACATCGATCATCCCTGGCACATCGAGCCCGACCGCGCGGTGGAACTGGCGCGCGAGTGCGAGGCGGCAGGCCGTGCAGTGGATCGACGCATCAGCAACTCCGAGGGCGCATCGCTGTCCTCGCATCGGGCGCTGCGCGTGTATGGCAATACGCTCGGCTTTCTCGCCGGCTTTCCCAGCACCAGTCACAGCATCAGCTGCGCGCTCATCGCCGAAGGCGACGGCCAGATGCAGCGCGACGACTGGCATACCGTGGCGCGCTGCGCCGATGATCTGGAGTCGCCCACTGCGGTGGGCCGCCGCGCCGCCGAGCGCACCGTGGCACGCCTCGGCGCGCGACGCCTGGACACGCGCCGACTCCCGGTGCTGTTTGTGCCGGAAATCGCCCGCGGCCTCTACGGTCACTTCCTCGGCGCCATCCGCGGCGCCAGCCAGTATCGGCACAGCTCATTCCTGCTCGGCGCCGCCGGTCAGCAGGTGTTCCCCGAATTCATGCATATGAGCGAGCGGCCGCATCTGCCGCGCGCTCTGGCCAGCGCACCCTTTGATCTGGAAGGCGTGGCCACCCGCGATCGCGAGCTGATTCGCGCCGGTGTACTCGATGGCTATATCTGCGGCAGCTATTCAGCGCGGCGCCTCGGCATCGCCACCACGGGTAATGCCGGTGGCATCCACAATCTGCTGGTGCGTGCGCCAGACGTCGAACGCAGTTTTCCGCAGCTACTGCAGCAGCTGGGCACCGGGCTGCTGGTCACTGAGTTGATGGGGCAGGGCGTCAATCCGGTGACCGGCGATTACTCGCGCGGCGCCAGCGGCTTTTATGTCGAGCGCGGCGCCATCGCCTTTCCGGTGCATGAGGTGACCATCGCCGGCAACCTGCGCGACATGTATCGGCGCATCATTGCCGTTGGCAATGACGTCGACATTCAGGGCAGTGTGCGTTGCGGATCGGTGCTCATCGACGACATGACGATCGCCGGCACCTGAGCCCCAACGCTCAGGGCTTCAGCAGCTCGCCCAGCGTGCGTTCGCCGCACTGCGCACGCCAGCCATTATCCAGCTCATCGCACAGCGCGCTGACCGCCGGGGGTGGTGACCAGCCCACCTGGCCTGAATCCGACGGGCCGTGGCGCGCCGCGGCCAGTGCATCTGCCACACGCGTTTCTGACAGTGGACAGGTCGGGGACAGCAATCCGTCTTCCGTGCTCACCAGCAAGCCGGCGGCTTCCAGCGCGGATACGCTGCGCGCCACCAGAACGCCCGGCAGCTGCAATTCCGTCGCCAGAGCTTCCGCGGTCCAGTGTGCTTCGTTGTGTCGCTGGCGCCGGGCAGCAAGGTACAGAATGCTCAGCGTCAGCTGCTCCAGCTCGCGGCCAGACAACTGCGGCTCGATCATGCCAATACGCAGGTACGCCGGATTCTGGGCATAGAACGACAACTGTGCGCCCAGCAGCAGGATGATCCAGCTCAGATACGTCCAGACCAGCGAAGCCATCACGATGGCCAGTCCCGCGTAGACCACGGTCCATCGCGTCGACAACAGCACGAAGGCGGTGAACAGCCGACCGATGATCGCCCAAAGCACACCGGCTGCAAGAGCGCCGCAAAGCGCCGCGCGCCAGCGCACCGGAGTGTTGGGTGCCACGCGGTAAATCATCGTGAACAGCATGATCATGATCAGCAATGGAGCGACCGCCACGGCCACCTGATGCAGACCGATGCGACTGGATTCGCCGAGCATCAGCTGCGAGGCGC
>CAYFPW010000029.1:0-12176 GCA_964345055.1 uncultured Steroidobacteraceae bacterium
ACTCGTCTACAACATCCGCTACGCCACGGGTTCAGGCCCCGGATTTCATTTGCCGTTGCCCGGCGCTGGCTATTTGCGCAGCAGCCGGCGTGTTTTGGAGGGCGTGACCGATTTCATCCACGCCCAGGATCCGGATATCGTTGGGCTCATCGAGGTCGATACCGGTTCGGTGCGGACAGGGATGCTCAATCAGGCGGAGTATGTCGCCACCCGTCTCGGTCACTACACCACCTACGAATGTAAATACGGGTCGGAGTCGCTCAACCAGTACCTGCCCATCGTGCGCAAACAGGGTAATGCGCTGCTGGCGGCCCCGCGCGTGCGCGGTGAGAGATTCCACTATTTCGATACGGGCATCAAACGGCTCATTATCGAACTGGAGTTGGAGGAGTGCTGTGTATTCCTAGTACATCTCTCGGTGAGATATCGGCATCGACAATATCAGCTGCGCGCACTGCATGACCTCATCATGCAGGCTCGCAAGCCGGTGGTCGTGGCCGGGGATTTCAATACATTCTGGGGTACGCACGAGATCTACCTGTTCATGCGTGCCAGTGGCCTGCGCAGTGCCAATAAGCGCAGCCTGCCCTCCTATCCCGCCGCCCGGCCGCGTGCCGAGCTCGATTTCGTCCTGGTTGGCGAGGGCATCACCGTCAATCAATTCAGCGTACCCGACGTACGCCTTTCGGATCACCGTCCAATCATCTGTGATTTCAGCGTCAATCCGGATGCCATGAGCAACAAGAAGGGGTCTCTCGCATGAACAATGGTAACGCTTGGACTCTGGTGCGAGACACCGATGGAATCGCCTGGCTGACACTGGATACGCCCGGCTCTTCCGCCAACACACTGGGACGCGCAGTGCTGATGGAGCTCGCCACACTGCTTAATGACATCGAGCGCAATCCGCCACGCGGACTCGTGCTGATCTCCGGTAAGCCGTCCGGATTTGCGGCCGGTGCCGATATCAACGAATTCACGCGCCTACAGTCCGCCGAGCAGGCGCGCGAGATGGCGCAGAGTGGGCAGAAAGTGTTTCAGCGTATCGAGTCTCTGCCCTGCCCTACGGTGGCGGCGCTGCATGGATTCGTGCTCGGTGGAGGCATGGAGCTGGCGCTGGCCTGTCGTTACCGCGTGGCAGTGGATACGGATCGCCTTGCGATGGGACTGCCAGAGGTGCTGCTGGGTATCCAGCCGGGTTTCGGCGGATCGGTACGAAGCGTGCGCCTCATCGGTGTCCGTGCGGCCATGGAGTTGATGCTGACCGGTAAGCCATGGCGTGGCGAGCGTGCATTGCGCACCGGCCTCGTCGACCGGCTCGTCGCCGAAGATGCACTTCGAGACACCGCACGCACTCTGGTGCTGAGCCCGCCCACTCCGCATGAGCCACCGCTGCTCGATCGAGTACTGGGTCTACCTATTGTGCGTTCGCTGTTCAAGCCAGTTCTGCTGCGACAGGTGTCTGCCAAGGCACGTCGCGAACATTACCCAGCGCCCTATTCCATCGTTGAGCAGTGGGCGGCCAACGGCGTTTCCGGCCAGCGTGCTTTCGATGCCGAGGCACGTGCCATCGCGGCCCTGTTCATGAGTGACTCTGCGCATGGGCTCATCCGCGTATTTCAACTGCAGGATCGGCTGAAAGCGCTGGGCGGCAAACCAGACAAATCACTGCAGCATGTCCACGTGGTCGGTGCGGGCGTCATGGGCGGAGACATCGCTGCTTGGTGTGCGTTGCGTGGCCTGGACGTGACGCTGCAGGATCGCGAGATGAAATTTATCGTGCCCGCACTGGAGCGCGCGGATAAGCTTTTTCAGAAGCGCATTCGCGATCCACAACAGCGTGCTGCCGCAATTACCCGCCTGCGGGCCGACGTGAGCGGTGAGGGCGTGGTCACTGCCGATCTTCTGATCGAGGCCATCTACGAGAATCTGGAAGCCAAGCAGCAGCTGTATGCAGCGGCTGAGTCACGCCTACCGGCGCGCGCCGTATTGGCTAGCAACACGTCGAGCATCGCGCTTGAGCGCCTGTCGGAAAGGCTTGCCGATCCCGGTCGACTGATTGGCCTGCACTTTTTCAACCCGGTTGCCCAGATGCCGTTGGTGGAAGTAATTCACAGCGATGTCACGCGGCCGGAGCCGCTGGCAGCGGCAATGAGTTTCGCTCGGCGGATCGACAAGCTCCCACTCCCCTGCCGCAGTGGCCCGGGGTTCCTGGTCAACCGCGTTCTTTTCCCCTATCTGCTCGAGGCGCTGCATGCGGCAGGCGAAGGTGTCCCTCTGGCGACCATCGACGCAGCGGCTATGGACTTCGGCATGCCAATGGGCCCGATCGAACTGGCCGATGTGGTTGGCCTCGACGTTCTGCTCCATGTTGGCGAAATCATCAACCGCGAACTGGGTCGCAGCGAGCCACCCTTGTTCGCAAAGGTCCGCGAACTGGTGGCAGCGCGGCAACTGGGCCGCAAGACCAGCAGCGGCCTCTATACCTGGGTCGATGGCAAAGCGGTGAAGCCAGCCGGTGGTACGGCGCCCGTTGATCTGCAGGATCGCCTGCTGCTGCCTCTGGTCAACGAATGCGTGGCCTGTCTGCGTGAGGGCATTGTCACCGACGAAGGCCTCGTTGATGCGGGCGTGGTCTTCGGTACCGGCTTTGCGCCCTTCCGCGGCGGACCACTTTTTTATGCGCGCAACCGCGGCATAGCCGCGATCGTGACGCGGCTCGAAGAGCTGGCTGCGAAACACGGACCGCGGTTCCAGCCTGATCCGGGCTTTTCCATGCTCACACCGCAAACGCATTGAGGCGAGTTCGTCGCCGCGGGCGGCGCAGCGCTGCTGCCGACACGGCGCCTGGACCTTACGAACTGTGGGAGCGTGACACTTGAAGGAGGATCAGTTCCAGCGCCAGAGTCTTGTTGATCGGAGTAGTCATTTGTCGGGCGAGTTCACAAACGGCATCGTGTGCGCGTACCAGTGCTCCAAGATTCCCTGCTGGCGCTCGGGCGGAACTCTGCTTTGATACGCCTCCTACTGACTTCTCGGCGACCGAGGGCGCAGTCGCACCCACCCGGACGCCAATCCAGCTCTCGATGCAGGCCAACCTCACTGGCAATTGCTCCGCTTTGCTCCACTGCGCAGCCAGCGCGCTGATCGCATCCGGGTCCCCAACCACGACGCGCTCCAGTCCCTGCTGAGTATCACGCATCACCTGTGCCAAATGACGTGCATCCGCATCAAGTGCCAGTAGTGGCGCATCGCCCATCACATCCAGTACCGTAGTCCAATCGGCAGCGCCTCGGGCCTGCTTGAGCCAATCGATGATCTGCGCTCGCGGCGGCAGCCGCAGCTGCATTCTCAAACAACGGCTGCGCAACGTTGCCAGCAACTTTCCGGGTGACGCGGTCAGCAATACGATCAGTGCGCCGGTACGGGGCTCCTCCAAGGTCTTGAGCAGCGCGTTGGCTGCGGGCACCGTCAGCGTGTCGGCCGGTGAGATGATTGCAACAGAAGCGCCACTGCTGCCATGACTGGTGCGCGACAGATCCTCGCGCAGCTCGCGGATCTGGGCGATGGAGATTTGTTGTGACGTCTTCTCGCCCTCGGTGAGTGGCGAGACCCAGTAAAGATCGGGATGCTGGATCGAATCCGGCATGCCGGGCACTGCGCTGCTCAGCAGAGTGCACTCGCGGCAGCTCCCACAGGGCGCCTGAGTCCTTGCCGAACACAACGCCAGCCGCGCCGCGTACAAGGCCAGATGCTCTCCGCCGGCACCGGGGATGTCGTGAATCAACAAGGCATGCGGCAGGCGCTGTTGAGCATGAGCCTGGCGCAGCTGTTCACGTTGTGGTTCAAGCCAGAATAGGTCTGGCAGCGCGCCCTCACTCATGGCGAGGGCAACCAGTCAGACAGAGAGTCCAGGGCGACCGCCAGCAGAGACTCGGGTGGAAGCGTGGCATCCAGAACACGAAAGCGCGCTGGTGCAGCGGCCGCGCGCTGCCGATACGCATCCCGCACCCTGCTAAAGAAAGCCGTCTGCTCCACTTCAAAGCGGTCTTCTGGACCGCCTCTGCGCTTGGCGCGTCGCATCCCTTCTTCGATCGGAAGATCGAGCAGCAGCGTGCGATCCGGCCATGTGCCCTGCTGGACCGCCTCAGCAAGCGAATCAATCAGGGGCAGGGGCACGCCACGTCCTGCTCCCTGATAGGCATAGGTGGCATCTGTGAAGCGGTCACAGATCACCCAATGCCCTGCAGCCAGGGCTGGCCGAATCCGATTGGCCAGATGGATGGAGCGCGCTGCAAACATCAGCAGTGTCTCTGCTGTCAGATCGATGACCTCATCGCCCCGCTCCAGCACCACGGCACGTACGCGCTCTGCCAGTGGAGTGCCACCCGGCTCGCGGGTACAAATCACCGGAATGCCAAGCGCCTTTAGCGCGTTGGCCAGTCCTGCGGCCAACGTCGACTTGCCCGCGCCCTCCCCGCCCTCCAGGGAGATGAAGCGTCCGGTGTTCATCGAGCCCCCCTCTGCTTGTGCACCAGTCGAGCCACTGCGGCATTGTGCTCCGCGAGCGTGACCGAAAAGTGGTGTGAGCCATCCCCGTCACCGGTGGCTACAAAGTAGAGTGCCGCGGTCTTGTCAGGCTGTGCGGCAGCCCGCAGCGAGGCGGCGCCTGGCATCGCAATCGGCGTAGGCGGAAGCCCCTCGCGGGTATAGGTATTGTAAGGCGTATCAGTGAGCAGATCGCGACGACGGATATCGCCATCGTAATTGGTCCCCAGCCCGTAGATCACCGTTGGGTCCGATTGAAGGCGCATCCCGATATGCAAACGGTTTACGAACACGCCTGCCACCCGACCACGCTCGTCCTCGCGCCCGGTCTCCTTCTCGATGATTGAAGCCAGCGTCAGCATTTCTTCAGGGTTTCTGAGTCCGAGTTCGGGCGCGCGCTCCTGCCAGGCACGACTCAATTCCTGCTGCATGCGCTGAAAGGCAAGACGGTACACGGTACTGTCCGTAGTGCCCGCTGCAAACCGGTAAGTATCCGGGAAGAACCGACCTTCAGGATGCATACCGGGACTGCCCAATTGCTCCATCAGCTGGGCAGGCGAAAGCGCCTGCCAGATGTGCGTGAGCCCAGGATGCAGGTCAAGCGCGTGGCGAAATTGATCGAAATTCCAACCTTCGATCAGTGTGATCTGCTCCAGCTGTACTTTGCCAAGGCGCAACTGTTCAAGGATGTCGCGGCCACTGCTACCCGCCGGAAAGAGATACCTCCCGGCTTTGAGACCAAACTGGGAGCCATACTGCCAGCGTGCCCATTCCTCAATAAGCCTTGGGTGCTGAAGCACCTGCTCTGCCGAGAGTTCGTTGAGCGTGCTACGCAAGCTGGCACCGGGCACCACGCTGAAGGAGCGATCCTCGCCAACGATTGCAACGCGATTGAGTTCCTGGTGGATCAGCGAGAAGACCGACCCGAGTATCACGCTGGCCAGCAACACCACCAGAGCAAGCAAGCGGCTAGGGGTGCGCATGGATCCACTCTTCGAGCTGCGTAATCCGAGCCTCACTACCTAGCTGGCGCCCATCAAACTGATCGACGCGACGCAGACCCCAGCGAATATTGCTGCAGTAGATCGCCAGCGCCTTCCGCAGCTGCGTCGAACTCACCGGCGCGATAGCCAGCGAAATCCCGGTGGCCGCCGCTGCAGCGAGCGACAACGTCCGCATCACGCCAGACACACCAGCATTGTTCAGCGCCGGGGTCACCATGCCCTCCTCCGTCACAACGATCAGGTTGGACATGCTGCCACAGACCACCTCTCCGCTGGTGCTACACATCACCACCTCATCCAGACCCCGCTCAGTGGCCTCCTGCTGGGCCAGTACATTCTCCAGTCGGCTGAGGTGCTTAATGCCGGCTAGCAGCGGATTGTCGGCGAGATGAATGCTGCTGATGCCAAGCCGGAGCGGCGCGCCATCATCGCCCGGCCACTCGTGAATGCTGACAATCCGGGTGGGCTGCTCCGTGCCGGCCGGTCGGTAGCCACGGCGGACCATCGGGCCACGTGTAATGACTAGCTTCAGCAGTGCACGCTTGTGATCGGCAGCGAGCGCGTTCAATTCACCTTGCAGCACAGCGGGATCCGGCATCTGGATCCGCAGCCGCTGGCAACTCGATGCCAGTCGCTGCAGGTGGTGGGCCAGCCAGCGGACGCGGCCGTTCTCGCAACGCATGGTTTCGAAGAGTCCATCGCCGTAGTGCAAACCGCGATCTGTGGCCTCGATCGTGGTAACCACTCGACCATTGATCAGCATCGTTGGCGCCGCTGTGCTCATGCAACACCCAGTGCGCGGAGCAATCCACGAGCCTTGGCACGAGTCTCATTTAACTCCTGGGCAGGATCGGAGTCAGCGACAATTCCAGCCCCTGCGCGCAGGCTTAAGCTGCCATCGGCAATGCTGATCGTGCGGATCAGAATATTGAAGTCGAGATCACCATCTAGATTGATGTAGCCCAGCGAACCGGTGTACGGACCGCGTGCGACACCCTCCAGCCCAGCGATCAGTTGCATGCAGCGGTACTTTGGCACACCGGTGATGGTGCCACCCGGAAACAGGGCCCGGAGTACGTCGACCGGTGAAACATCTGGGCGCAACTGTCCCGAGACATTCGAAACGATATGGTGCACGTGAGCATAGCTCTCCGTGACCATCCATTCATCGACGGCCACACTGCCGCCGATGCAGACGCGGCCGAGATCATTACGCTCCAGGTCGATCAGCATCGTATGTTCAGCCCGCTCCTTGGCGCTGGCCAACAGTCCGGCAATCTCGCTGGCAGAACGACCACCCTCGATGACCCTTGGACGGGTGCCGGCGATCGGCCGTGTATCGACCCTTCGCCCGCGGCTGCGTACGAGGCGCTCAGGTGAGGAGCTCAGCAGCTGCAGGTGCTCCGTTTGCATCCACGCAGCAAATGGCGCCGGGTTGGCCCTGCGCAACGCATCGTACAGAGAACTGCCATCGAACACGGGTGGCACGGTGGCACGCCATGCGCGGGAAAGATTGGCCTGGTAGATGTCCCCCGCCGCGATGTGTTCGCGGGCCCGACATACTGCGGAGATGAATACATCCGGATCGTCTTCCTGCAACTCCGGCAGGAATACGGGGGGCGCCACCTGCGGCGCATGGATAACACTGCGGATCTGTTCACGCAGTCGTGAGAGTCCTGGCGCCGCGTCATCTTCGGCGATCAGCCACGCTTGCTGCGTCCGGTGATCAAAGGCCAACAGTGCCGGAATGCGGATGGCGTGAGCCACCGTCGCATCCGCAGCCAGAGCGGGCAGCCTCAAGCCGGGCTCGATTTCGCGCGCGATCTCGTAGCCAAGAAACACGATCCAGCCGCCGCGAAATGGTGGCCGATCGCTGTCAGATTGCGTGGGCGGCGGAGATTGCTCGCGGCGCCAAGCCGCGTCCAATGTCTCGAGAAAGTTGCCGACGGGACTGACTCCCTGGCATTCCATGCGACCGTCTCCGCGCAGGCGTATCGCGGCCCCGGGTAACGCGGCCAGCATAGACCAGCGCGACAGTGGCCCGTCGGCCGCACTGTCCAGCAGCAACGGGAAATCATGGGGAGCGCATGCCGCAAGCGCCTGCAAAGTTGCAGGCGTCGCAGCGATGGATTCTGACAGCATGACTGGAGACTGCGCTGGAGCGCGCAGCAGAAACGCTGCCTAGTCTCGCAGGCGGCGCAGCAGCACAGAGCCGTTGGTGCCGCCGAAGCCGAAGGAGTTGGAGATGGCAACGTCGATCATCATCGAGCGCGCTGCATTGGCCACGTAGTCAAGATCACAATCCGGATCCGCGTTGTGCAGGTTGATCGTCGGTGGCGCCACCTGATCGCGGATCGCCAGCGTGGCGAAGATCGCCTCGACGACGCCGGCGGCGCCCAACAGATGTCCGGTCATCGATTTGGTGGCACTCACGGCCAACTTGGGCGCATGGTCGCCGAATGCCCGCTTGACGGCGGCAGTCTCGGCCTTGTCACCCAGTGGCGTCGACGTGGCGTGGGCATTGAGGTGCTGCACCTGGTCTGGATTCACACCCGCATCGCGCATGGCGTGGACCATCGAGCGGCGCGCGCCGTCCCCATCTTCGAGAGGCGCTGTAATGTGGTGAGCATCACCACTCATTCCGAAGCCTGCCAGCTCGGCATAGATGCGGGCGCCACGGCGCTTCGCATGCTCATACTCTTCCAGGATCATCGCACCGCCGCCATCGCCGAGCACGAAGCCATCACGATCCCGATCAAACGGGCGGCTTGCGGTCTCAGGCGAATCGTTGCGGGTGGATAGTGCTTTGGCTTGAGAGAAGCCGCCGAGCCCAGTGGGCGTGGTGGCCATCTCAGCGCCGCCGGCGATGACAATATCAGCATCGCCGTATTGCACCGTGCGCATGCCGACACCCAGCGCGTGAGTTGAAGTCGTGCATGCGGTGACCACGCCGAGGTTCGGGCCACGCAGGCCAAAACGGATCGACAGGTGCCCCGCAAGCATGTTGATGATCGATGCCGGGATGTAAAACGGCGAGATCTTGCGAGGCCCACCGTTCAGGTAAGCATCGTGCTCAGACTCGATGGTGCTCAGTCCGCCGATGCCGGAGCCGGCGACGACACCGCAGCGATCACGATCCAGTCTGTCGAAGTCCAGACCGGCGTCGGCCACGGCCTGCACACCGGCCGCGATACCGTAGTGCATGAACGGATCCATGCGCCGAGCTTCCTTCGGCGACATGTACTTCTCGAGATCAAAGTTGCGCACCGCCCCGCCAAAACGCGTCGCGAATGCGGACACGTCAAAGCGGGTGATAGGCGCGATACCGCTCTCACCACGCAAAAGACCCTGCCAAGCCTCGTCGACGCTGCTCCCAAGTGGGCAGACGACGCCGAGGCCGGTAACGACGACGCGGCGCTTGCTCATGGCGTTTGGTGGCGGAGGCGGCAGTACAAGGCCTCAGGCCTTGTTGCGACGCTCGTTGATGTAGTCGATCGCCTGCTGGACGTTGGTGATCTTCTCGGCGTCTTCGTCAGGAATTTCGATTTCGAATTCTTCTTCCAGAGCCATCACGAGCTCGACAGTATCGAGCGAGTCGGCACCCAGATCATCGACGAAGGAAGCTGCGCTGGTGACCTGCTCGGGCTTGACACCCAGTTGCTCGGCAACAATCGCCTTCACCTGCTGTTCAACGCTGCTCATCTTTCTCTTGTCCTCTCTTGGAACGGGGGCCCTGTACTCGGGTCGACGCCGTTCATTTGAAAGGCGCCCATAGCCACGGGGCGACGCATTGTATGTGAAGGTCTATCCGGTCGCCACATCAGAATCACGATAGAAACCGATTTTCCTTGATTTTTTATGGGGTTATCCCATGTACATGCCGCCATTTACATGTAGGGTTTGGCCGGTCACGTACCCTGCCCCGGGTCCAGCAAGGAACAGCACGGCTGCGGCGATGTCCTCCACCGACCCGAAACGGGCCAAAGGAATCTGTCCGTAGTACGAGGCCCGCTGCGCCTCGTTGAGCGCGCCGGTCATGTCGGTCTCGATGAAGCCCGGGGCCACCGCATTAACGGTAATACCCCGCGAAGCGACCTCCCGGGCCAGGGCGCGCGTCAGCCCGATCAGCCCGGCCTTGGCAGCCGAGTAGTTCGCCTGCCCCGCATTGCCAATGGCACCCACCACCGATGAGATGCTGATGATCCGGCCGCGGCGCTCCTTCAGCATCCGCTTCAGGCAGGCCTTGCTGAGGCGGAACACCGCCGAGAGATTGGTGTCGATGACCGCATCCCAGTCGTCATCCTTCATTCTCAAAATCAGACCGTCACGGGTGATGCCTGCGTTGTTGACCAGGATGCTCGGCAACCCTTCACGGGCCTCCAGATCGGCCAGCAAAGACTCGACGCCACTGCGATCCGAGGCGTTGTAGATCGTCCCGCGTCCGCCGCTACCGGCGAGCGCCGCGCTGATCGCCTCGGCCCCCGCAGCACTGGTCGCTGTACCCACAACGCGGGCACCGGCAGCTGCCAATGCGCGCGCGATCGCGGCACCAATCCCACGGGTAGCGCCGGTGACCAGCGCAACGTCAGCAGACAATGGCAGCTCAGACATGGGATGCTCCCTGACAATGATTGATGGCGGTGGCCAGCGATGCAGCGTCCTCGACGGCCAGGCAAGTGATCTCGGCACGCTTCTCGATGCGCCGGTTCAGACCAGTGAGAACCTTGCCCGGCCCGCACTCGACTAGCGTGGTGGCGCCGGCAGCCGTCAGCGCCAGCACGGTCTGGGTCCAGCGTACGGGACTGGCCAGCTGGCGCACCAGCGTCGCACGGATATCCGCGACATCGCTGTGCATCTGGGCGTCGACGGCGCTGAGGTAACGCAGTTGGGGCGTTTTCATGGCCACCCCTTCCAGGCATTCACGCAACTGCTCCGCCGCGCCACGCATCAGGCTCGAGTGCGAGGGGACACTGACCGGCAGCAAGACAGCCCGCTTTGCGCCGCGGCTCTTGGCCAGCGCAATCGCGCGCTCGACTGCGGTGGCGTGTCCAGCGATGACCACCTGCCCCTGTGAGTTGAAATTGACCGCCTCGACGACTTCGCCCTGCGCCGCCTCGGCGCAGGCCGCTTCAAGAGCTGCATCGTCCATTCCCAGAACGGCAGCCATGGCACCGGTGCCCGCGGGGACAGCGGCCTGCATCAGCTCTCCACGCGTGCGCACCAAACGGATCGCATCCGCAAAGTTGAAGACTCCAGCGCATACAAGTGCGGTGAACTCACCGAGGCTGTGTCCGGAGACCACTTCGGGCAATGGTCCGTTGGCCTGTTGCCAGACGCGCCAAGTGGCAATGCCGGCGGCGAGCATGGCCGGCTGAGTGCAGGCGGTGGCATTCAGCGCTTCGGCAGGGCCGGAGGCGACGCGCTGCCAGAGGTCGTACCCCAAGGCTGCAGATGCCTCCGCGAATGTCTCACCCACCACCGGGTGTTGCGACGCCAGCTCGGCCAACATGCCCACCGACTGAGAACCCTGTCCTGGAAACACGATTGCCAAAGTCATCGCAACATCACCCTGATACCGACCAAAGAGGCCGCAGATTATAGCCGTGTCACGCGCAGAGCCCGGACAACTTCCCAGATCACCGGCAAGACCAGCCCGCCAAGCGCACCGTAAAGATGGGCCTGTGGTACCACGGGCAGACCCACGGCCACCACGCTTTCGTTGCGCCAATGCTCAATCGCCAGCTTGAGAAGCAGTGCCCCTAAAGGGAGCAGCGTGGGTGATGTCACGCGCCGCCATTGCGCAAAGCCGCCTGCCGCCCAGAGACCATGCAGAGCGCCGGAAGCGCCGACATACCAAAGAACCTGCGGCGAGCCCCACCAAAGGCCGGCATCCACCGCCAGCATCGAAGCCAACAAAATAAGTAGCCACCGACCCGCAGGGAAATCCCGCGCAAAGAGCAGCCAGAGCAGAATGAGGCCTGAGAGGTTAAACAGCAGGTGTCGCAGATCCAGATGAACAGCGTGCGCTGTCAACAAGCGCCACCACTCCCCCATTGCGAGCCGGCTGCGCTCGTAGCGAAGTAAAGCGAGCAGGAGATCTCCGATGACCTGCATCGAGATCATGACCAATGCCGGAATGATCAGGATGAGCGCTCGGCCGTATCGGCCAGGTCGCCCAACAGGCCTCTCCAGCCCTCGATTTTGCGCACCATGGTCCATGAGGCATGAATCCCTTAATATGACCGAACCTCAGGAGAAACAGCGGGGACGAGTGATGAACCATACACGCTTTCCGGCGGTCCCGGCACGCAGCGCAGAGCGCGGCTTCACGCTCATCGAAATCATGGTGGTGGTAATTATCATCGGTTTGCTCGCAGCTTTCGTGGTGCCGCAGTTTCTCGGTCGCGTCGACGATGCGCGCATCGTTAAGGCCAAGGGCGATCTGCAGGCACTCGAAACCGCCCTGACGATGTACAAGCTGGATAACTTCAATTATCCAAGTACGGAGGTGGGTCTCGCCGCGCTCATCAAGCAGCCGGCGGACGGTTCAGCCAAGAATTGGCGCGCTGGCGGCTACCTCCAGCGATTGAACAAGGATCCATGGGGCAATGATTACAAATACGC
>CAYFPW010000030.1:0-550 GCA_964345055.1 uncultured Steroidobacteraceae bacterium
CGTTCGTCTTCGTGTCCTTCATCTTGTCGAGCAGGAACTCGATCGCGGCGAGCTCGTCCATCGGGTGCAGGAGCTTGCGCAGGATCCACACCTTCGCGAGCTCGCCCGGGTCGGTGATGAGGTCTTCCTTGCGGGTGCCCGAGCGGTTGATGTTGATCGCGGGGAACACGCGCTTCTCGGCGATGCGGCGGTCGAGGTGGATCTCGCTGTTGCCGGTGCCCTTGAACTCCTCGTAGATGACATCGTCCATCTTCGAGCCGGTGTCGATCAGCGCCGTGGCGAGGATGGTCAGCGAACCGCCTTCCTCGATATTGCGCGCCGCACCGAAGAAGCGCTTCGGGCGCTGCAGGGCGTTGGCATCCACACCACCCGTGAGCACCTTGCCGCTGCTGGGCACCACGGTGTTGTAGGCGCGGGCCAGGCGGGTGATCGAGTCGAGCAGGATCACGACATCCTTCTTGTGCTCCACGAGGCGCTTGGCCTTCTCGATCACCATTTCGGCGACCTGCACATGACGGGCTGCCGGCTCGTCAAAGGTGGAGGAGACGAC
>CAYFPW010000030.1:560-12124 GCA_964345055.1 uncultured Steroidobacteraceae bacterium
TGATCGCGGTGGCGATGTTCTGGAGCAGCATGGTCTTGCCGGCCTTCGGCGGCGAGACGATCAGGCCACGCTGGCCCTTGCCGATAGGCGCCACCAGGTCGATGGTGCGTGCGGTGAGATCCTCAGTGCTGCCATTGCCGCGCTCCAGCTTGAGCCGGCGCGTCGGATGGTACGGCGTGAGGTTCTCGAACAGCACCTTGTTGCGGGCGCTGTCCGGAGCATCGAAGTTGATTTCACCGACCTTGAGCAGCGCGAAGTAGCGCTCGCCGTCCTTGGGCGGACGGATCAGGCCGGAAATGCTGTCACCGGTGCGCAGATTGAAACGCCGGATCTGGTTGGGCGAGATGTAGATGTCGTCAGGACCGGCGAGGTAGGAACCGTCGGGCGAGCGCAGGAAGCCGAAGCCGTCCTGGAGGATTTCCAGTACACCGTCGCCGTAGATGTTCGACCCGTCGCGGGCGTGCGCCTTGAGGATCGCAAAAATAATGTCCTGCTTGCGCGAGCGGGCGACGTTCTCGACGCCCATCGCCTCGGCCATCTTCACCAGTTCGTGAATCGGCTTGGCCTTAAGCGTGGTCAGATTCATCGAGCTGCGGGAGGCAGCGAGCTCGGCGGGACTGATGATTTCGGCGCTATCGTCGCCTAGCGGTTCGTCATAGATGGGCTCTTCACGATGCCCGCCGGTGTTGCCGCGGTTCGGGTCACGGTTGCCGCCACGATGCCGCCCACCACCCTGACGCCCGCCACCGCCGCGGCCGGGATTACCGAGATAGCCTCTCACAGGTTCTGTTCCAGGAAGCTGGCGAGCTGCGACTTGGACAGCGCGCCGACCTTCTGCGCCTCGACGGTCCCGTTCTTGAACAGGATCAGCGTCGGGATGCCGCGGATGCCATAACGGGGCGGCGTCTGCGGGTTGTTGTCGATGTTCAGCTTGGCGATGCGCAGCCGGTCCTGATATTCGGTGGCGATTTCATCGAGGATCGGCGCGATCATTTTGCACGGGCCGCACCACTCCGCCCAGAAATCCAGCAGCACGGGCTTGTCGGACTTGAGAACGTCCGCTTCGAAGCTGGCGTCGGATGTATGAACGATATTGGGGTTGCTCACAGGTCGTGTGCCTCCGCTGGAATTGAAAAATGGCCGTGATGAGTGGCGATAAACGGGAATTGGGAGTTTGGGTTGCTCTGCGAGGTCCGGAGCTGGCGCGGAGAGGCGCCTAAAAGCTGTGCCGCGGGCAACTAAGGGTTACACTTGAGGTCTGATTGGTTTATGGGGAGCGGACAGATTTGCCGCCGATGTGTCATTTTTATCCGTTTCCAAAGCGCTTTGCAAGCGCTGCCAGCCCGTCGCGGGCTGACCACACCCCAGGGACCACCCTTCCATGAGTGACGCTCATCTCAGTACCGTTGCCTACGCCAGTCTGCCGCTGGCGCCATCGCTCATGCAGGGCATCGTCGAGGCCGGTTTCGCCTACTGCACCCCGATCCAGGCACAGACGCTGCCGGTGGCACTCGCCGGGCGTGACATCGCCGGGCAGGCCCAGACCGGCACCGGCAAGACCGCCGCATTTCTGGTTTCGCTCCTGCAGCGACTGGTCAGTCACCCGCCGGCCGCTGGCCGTTTACCCAGCTCAGTTCGTGCGCTGGTGGTTGCGCCAACGCGCGAACTGGCCATGCAGATCTTTAAGGACGCCGAGGTTCTGGCCCGCCATACCGGCCTGAAGCTGGCCGTGGTGTTCGGCGGCGTCGACTACGACAAGCAGCGCCAGCAACTGGTCGATGGCGTCGACGTACTGATCGGCACCCCGGGGCGCCTGATCGATTACTACAAGCAACACGTCTATGACCTGAAGTATGCCCAGGTGGTGGTGCTGGACGAGGCCGATCGCATGTTCGATCTCGGCTTCATCGCCGACATCCGTTTCCTCATGCGCCGGCTGCCGCCACCGACGGAGCGCCAGTCGATGCTGTTCTCAGCCACGCTGTCGCAGCGTGTGCTGGAACTGGCCTACGAGCACATGAACGAGCCGGTACAGGTGGAAATCGAGCCGGACAAGGTGACGATCGACCGTGTCCGCCAAGTGATTTACTTCCCGTCGATGTCGGAGAAAATCCCGCTGCTGGTATCGCTCCTGCGGGAGGCCGAAGCCCATCGCACCATCGTGTTCGTCAACATGCGGCGGACGGCTGAGCGACTCGAGGCAGCCCTGCGTGCCAACGGCATTAATGCGCAGGCGCTGTCCGGCGATGTGCCACAGAACAAGCGGCTGCGCTTCCTGCGTGAGTTCCACGAGGGCAAGCTGGCCGTGCTTATCGCGACCGACGTCGCTTCGCGCGGCCTGCACATCCCGGACGTCAGTCACGTATTCAATTTCGACCTGCCGCAGGACTCGGCCGACTATGTGCATCGTATCGGCCGCACCGCCCGCGCCGGCGCCTCGGGTGATGCCATCAGCTTCGGCTGCGAGGAATATGCCATATCACTGCCGGATATCGAGGCCTACATCGGCCACAAGATACCGGTTGGCAACTTCGACCATGCCTCGCTGCCGACGCTCGAGAGCGCGCCGCATGCACCGCGCTCCGGAGGCGGCGGCGCACCACGTCGCGGTGGTGGTGGCCGTCGTTCCGGCGATCGCGGAGCGCCGCGGCGCCGCTAGTCGGTTGCGCAGTCCGACCGATGCACACCGAGGTTTCCGACGCACACCGGCTGGACGGCCTACGTGTGATTGCGCTGCTGAAGTTCGGCAAGGCGCTGCTGCTGACATTGACCATCTTTGGCGTTCATCAGCTGCTGCGCCCCGAGGTTTCCTCGCGCCTGTACGAGTGGTCGACGACGCTGACCGATGACACCGCCCGCGACTACGCGCGGCAATTCCTGGACTGGGCCACGGGGCCGGGATTCCGGGCCATCGGTCGCGCCGAGTGGGTCACGGGCGGCTATATCTTGCTGGTGCTGGTCGAAGGTGTGGGCCTGTGGCTCCGCCGGCGCTGGGCTGAATGGCTGGTGGTACTGGCTGGTGCCGGACTTATTCCGGCTGAGATCTGGGAGCTGTTTGGTACCAGCACCCACAAGCCGATCGTGGCGGCGGCTTTGCTGCTCAATGTCGGCGTGGTGTGTTATCTGGCGGTGCAACTGCGACGCACACGCGACTCGGCTTCACACTAGTCGAGCAGGTCGCGTACCCGCTCCACAGATCCGAATTCATCATGATTTCGCGCCGGCAAGGCACTGTCCGGACGCCGCACGGCCACCAGATGAGCGATACCGGCAGCACGTGCTGCGCGCAGCACCGGCGCGTGGTCGTCGATGAACAGAGTGCGCGCGGGATCAAAAGGCTCGACGGCAGAGAGTGACCGCCAGAAATGCGGATCTTCCTTGGGTGCGCCGAAGACGTGTGAACTGAAGCCGGCGTCGAGCTCATCGAGTACACCGGTGTACTCATGCTTGATCTGCAGGACATCAGGATGCGAATTGGTGGCCAGCACCGTGCGTTTGCCGAGCGCACGCAGCGCGCGAACAAAGTCACGCGCGCCGGGCAGCCAGCCGATGCGCGTCGGATCACTGCGCTTCAGCGCACGAATATCCAGCTGCAGCTCGCGGGCCCAGTAGTCGATCGAGTACCAGTCGAGTGTACCCTCGACGGCGCGGAAACGCGGCTCGAGTACGGCCCTCGCGGCCACCGGATCGAGCCCGCGTGACAAGCCCCACGCGCCAGGCACCACTTCGTGCCAGAAGTGGCGATCGTAGTACAGATCCAGCAAGGTGCCGTCGAGATCCAGCAGCACGTGATCGATCCCGGCCCAGTCGGCAGCGCTGAGTGGCACGCGCGTCATTGAGTGGTGCATGTCCGCTATGATGCGGGCCATGACAGTCACACCGCAACGGCTGGCCGAGCTTCTGCCACAGGTTGTCGATCTGGCCCGGCAGGCAGGTCGAGAAATCATGCGCGTTTATGACGGGCACTTCGACGTCATGCTGAAGGACGACGATTCGCCGCTCACGGCGGCAGATATCGCATCCCAAAACGTGATCGCTGCAGGGCTGCGGGCACTGGCTCCGGACATCCCGCTGCTGGCGGAAGAATCTGCCGCCGCTGACGTCGTCGACCGCCGCTCATGGCGCACGCTGTGGCTGGTGGATCCGCTGGATGGCACACGCGAATTTGTAAAGCGCAACGGCGAGTTCACAGTGAACATCGCGCTGGTGCACGATCATGTGCCGCTGCTCGGCGTGCTATACGCGCCAGTTGCCGGCCTCAGTTACTACGCCGTACGCGGGGCTGGCGCTGAATGCCAGGACAGCGAAGGGCGTCGCCGCCCCCTGCATGTCACGGATCGCTGTCAGGAGCCACCGCGGGTGCTCGCCAGCCGTTCCCATCGTGGAGCGCGCATCGATGCGCTGCTGCAGCAACTCGGTCAGCACGAAATCGTCAGTGTTGGCAGCGCGCTGAAATTTGCACGGCTGGCGGAGGGTGCTGCGGATTTCTACCCGCGTCTCTCGCCCACCAGCGAATGGGACACGGCGGCGGGCCAGGTGATCGTCGAAGCCGCTGGCGGACAGGTCACTGACCTGCACGGAATGCCGCTTCGTTACAACGCACGCGACACGCTGGTGAACTCAGACTTCATTGCCTGGGCGGACCCAAGTCGCCAGTGGGCGACGCTGTGCACGACCGTCTTCACGGCCTGAATGACGACGAACTCGCGCATCGACCTGCATACGCACAGTCAGTGCTCTGACGGCACACTGACGGCGTCGGAGCTTGTTGCTGCTGCCGTGCTGCGCGCGGTGCGAGTACTGGCGCTCACTGATCACGACACCATTGCCGGCTGCGAAGAGGCGCGCACGGCCAGCGCAGCAGCGGGTCCCGCGGGACCGCTGTTCATCGCCGGGGTGGAGCTGACCTGCGACTGGCGCGGCCGCGAGATCCATGTCGTCGGCCTCGACATCGACACGCGGCATGAGGCACTGCAGGCGCAGCTGACCAGTGTGCGCCAGCTGCGCGAGACGCGGCTGGTGGCGATGGGCCAGCGGCTCGATGCGGCGGGTCTGCCCGGCGGTGCGCTGGTTGATGAAATCCTGGCTGAACGCAGTAGCGCAACACGCATGCATCTGGCGCGGGCACTGGTACGGAGTGGCCAGGTGAGGACCACAGAAGAGGCTTTCGAGCGCTGGCTGCGACGCGGGCGCCCGGGGTATGCACCGGCACAATGGCCCGAGCTCTCAGCCACGGTCGAATGCATTGTCCGCGCCGGTGGACTGGCGGTGCTCGCTCACGCGCAGCGCTACCAGCTGTCCGCGGGTGGACTGCGTGAGCTGACCGCACGCTTCAAGGACTGCGGCGGTGCCGGCATCGAGGTCAGCATCGCCGGCATCAGCCCTGGCGACAGCGACCGATTGGCATCGCTGGCGCGGCGCTACGGGCTGGCGGGCTCGATCGCCTCCGACTTCCACGAGCCCGGTATTCCGTGGCGCCCGGTGGGCCGCTTCGATAAGCTACCGGACGGTATCGAGCCCATCCACGAAGAGCTGCTGCGACGACACCGATGAGCGACTCTCAAGACAATGTCGATCGCAATCTGTTCCGGAACATGGAGCGGCTGCGTGCGTTACGCATTGAGCATCGCGATCTCGATGATGTGATCATGCGCCTGTCTCTGGACCTGAAGGTTGACGAGCTGCAGATCAAAAGGCTGAAGAAGCGCAAGCTGCAGCTCAAAGACCAGATCCAGGTACTCGAGAGCCAATTGATCCCCGACATGAATGCCTGAATTGCCTAGCGAGTCACCATGTCACCTACATTCTTCGACGCGCTGACTGCACCCCAATCACTGAGCCAGCTGGCCTCGATCCTCATCGCCGCCGTCGCAGCAACGATCTTCGGCCTGTGGACCCGGCGACGGTGGCGCGAGTCGGCAGCCTTCGGTGCGCCGCAGAGCTGGAGCCGTATCGCACTGCAGGCCGCGAGCCTCCTTGCCCCCATCGTCCTGGCACTGATACTGGTGCTCGTCATGCGAGGCCTATTCGCGGCCCGCGAGATGCCCACGGATCTTCTGGACATCGGACTGAAACTGATCGCCGTGCTGTTGCTGGTACGGCTGGCGTTCTATGTGGTGCGCCTGCTGCTTGGGCCGAGCAGCTGGTTCCGTGCGCTCGAAGCGCGCATGGCAACGGTCGTGTGGCTGGCGATCGCATTTCAGATGATCGGCTGGTTCAATGCCGTCGAGCACACGCTGGATTCGATCCGCCTGTTACCCGGCAAGGCATCGCTCAGTGTTTGGGATCTGCTGAAGGGCATGGTGGTCATCACCGGCTTCGTGTTGATCGCCAGCCTGATCGCCCGGGCGATTGAATCGCGCCTGATGAAGGTCGAGGGCGTCGCGCTATCGACACGCATCGGCATCTCGAAGTTCGCCCAATTCACGCTGCTCAGCCTGGGCGTGCTGTTGGGCATCCGCGCCGCCGGCGTGGACCTGACGGCGCTGACCGTGATCACTGGCGCGCTCGGCATCGGTCTTGGCTTCGGCCTGCAGTCCATTTCCAGCAATTTTGTCAGCGGATTCGTGCTGCTTATGGACCGCTCGATCAAGCCGGGTGACGTGATCAGCTTCACCGGCCATACCGGCACGAGCACAGAGAACTTTGGCTGGGTACAGGAACTGCGCGGACGCTATGTGGTGGTGCGCGACCGGGACGGCGTTGAAACGCTCGTACCGAACCAGACGCTGATCAATAATCCAGTCATCAACTGGAGCTACTCCGACCGCCGAGTACGCCTGAAACTGCCGGTGCGCATCAGCTATCGCGATGACCCCGAGAAAGCGCTTCAGGTGCTGCTCGAGGCCGCCCACTGCAATGCGCGCATCCTCAGCGATCCTGCGCCGGTGTCACGACTGATGCAGTTTGCGGATCACGGCATGGATCTGGAGCTGCGATTCTGGATCGCTGATCCGGAAAACGGCGTGAACAACGTGCGTTCGGATGTGAACCGCTCCATCTGGCGGTTGTTCAGGGAACACGGCATCACCATCCCGGTCGCCCAGCGTGAAGTCGTCGTTCACGCCAGCGACACACATCCGGAACGCTGAACGATGGCCGGCGCGCCGCTGATACCCGCGCGCGATCTGGAGATCAGCTTCGTGCGTGCTGCCGGTCCCGGCGGACAGAACGTCAACAAAGTGGCCACGGCTGCACAGCTGCGCTTCAACCTTGCCGGTACCGCCTGCCTGGATCCCGGCACCAAAGCCAGGCTAGCCACGCTCGCCGGACAGCGACTGAACGCCGACGGCTGGATCCTGATCGTGGCGCGCACACAGCGCACTCAGGAAGGCAATCGCCGCGAAGCCATGGCACGGCTGCAGGGGATGATTGCACAGGCCCGCATCGTGCCTAAGAAACGCCGACCAACGCGCGCCACATGGGCATCGCAGGTGCGGCGGCTGGAAACCAAGACTCAGCGCAAGCAGCACAAGCAGTTGCGTGGGCGTGTGCGCGTCGACGACTAACGCGCGCTCACAGGCGCAGAGTCGCCCACATGGCAGTTGCTCGGTTCAAGCGTCGCTGTGAGTCACCTGCAGGATGCTGTGGCGGATCTGCTCGGAGAGCACGAGCTCTGCGTCGCGCGCTACGCGCAGCAGGACGTCATCGAACTGCAGCCTGCCCTGCTCGTCGGCCTGAATCACGCCGCGCGTCCGCAGCAGATCAATGAATCCCGCAAACAGCGAGCGATCGAAGAACTCGGGCGAGTGCAGGCCATACAGCAGTGACATGCGCTGCGCCATCAACTGACAGCGCTCTTCCAGCGTGCGTCGGTCGATCATATTGCTGCCGGCACGTATCAGCAGTGCGATCGCAAGGTAGTAACGCTCGATGGTCATGAGTGTGCTGCCCGATAATTGAGACAGCTGCGACGCGGCCGCCGAATTCGGCTCGGGCCTCTGCCACTGGTCCAGCACCTCATCATGAGTCAGCAGTCCCAGTTGCGCCATCGCCGCCAGCGTCTGCCTGACCAGTGCACCCACCTCATCTTCGTGCCAGCGCAGGCACAGCTCCGCGGCGACATAGGGATAGATACGCGACGCCAGTCGCTCGATATCGCCGCTCGCCATGCGCGGATTACCGATAAAACAGCAGGCGATCATCGATGGTAGCGAGACCAGATGCAGCACATTGTTGCGATAGTAGGCTGCGAGCACGGCACTATCGGCGCTCATCCGCGCGAAGCGCCCCGAACGGTGCTGCTCGAGACTGATGATCTTGAGCGATTCACCGTAAGCAATGATCTGCTCCGGACTCATATCAGTGAGAGTGACACGCGGGTGGTACGGCAGCGCGCGCAGCAGTGCAAGCAGCAGACTGATATGGCGTTCGAGGTCGGAAACCAACATCACCTGACGCGGCGTGGCCAGCAGTGCGAGAGCCAGCAGATTGACCGGCGTGACCGCAGCCGCGGCGTTGATGTTGCGCTGGATCTGCTCAGCCAGATCCTGCACCAGTCGCGCCACCCAGCGCGGCCGCTCGCCGTCGCCCGGCGGAGCCTCGCGCCAGTCGGGAGCGGCCTGATCCAGGAGCGGTGACAGATACACCGGCTCACCAAAATTCACATGCACGCGACCGAAGCGCTCGCGGAAGAACTGTCGCACACTCGTCAGGAACCCCCAGAGCGTCTCCTTCTGCTTCGGCTTGCCCGAGAGCTCACCGATGTAACTCGGCCCCTCGAATATCCGCTCATAGCCGAAATAAACCGGCACGAACACCACTGGCCGGCGCGGTGTGCGCAGATAACTCATCACTGTCATGGACAGCATGCCGGTCTTGGGCTCGAGCATGCGGCCGGTACGGCTGCGACCGCCCTCGATGAAGTATTCAAGCGAATGCCCCCGCGCCATGATCGCACCCAGATACTGGTGCATCACTGCGGCATAGAGCGCATTGCCGCGGAAAGAGCGGCGGATGAAGAATGCCCCGCCCTTGCGCAGCATGCGTCCCAGCAGGGGCAGATCGAGGTTGACCCCGGCGGCGATGTGCGGGACCGCGTAGCCTCTCTGGTAGATCGCATAGCCAAGCAGCAGATCGTCGATGGTGCTGCGATGACAGGGCACATAGACGATTTCGTTGCCGTCCGCGACTTGTGCCAGCGTCTCGATGTGGCCCACATCGATACCGTCATAGAAGCGATTCCACAGACGCGACAGCAATACTGAGGCAAACGACACGAATGAATGCGAATAGTTGGCGGCGATCTCTTCACCGTAGGCGCGGGCTTCCAGCAGCGCGGCACGACGTGTCGTGCGGCCATCGTCACGGACCCGTTGTGCCGCTGCCGCGCGCACCGCACGGGTGCGAAGTACCTCGGTAAGCAGGGTTCGACGGTGCGACAGGTCAGGTCCTATCCGTACCGCGCGCATCCTCGCCAACTGGTTGGCGAGCTGACGACTGACGCGCCGGGCACGCACTGCCGGATCAGCCTGTTCGCCGAGCAGCGTGCGCAGCGATACCGGCGCGCCAAACTGCACCAGCACGCGACGGCCGTTGACAAGCACACGAAACAGGCGCCGCAACCGGCTGGCGATCAACCAGTCATCGGCCAGCGCCAGACGGATCAGCGAGCGTTCCTTCTGCGGCGCCCGACCCCAATACACCGCGACCGGCACCAAGCGCAGATCGAGGTCAGGATTGTCCTGGGCCGCAGCAACGATCTGCTGCAGCGCCGGCGGCGTGCGTCGATCCAGGCGCGAAGTCCATAGGCCCGCGTAACGCTGCAGCGAAAAGCTGGCGCGCACATCACGCAGCTCCGGCGTCGGCAGTCGGCGATGAATGCCCGGCAGACGCGCATCGCGACAGACCCGCCGCACCACTGCGGTGTCGATGTCGCTGGCCGTGTCGAACACATAGCAGACCGTGGGCCCCGGCTCATCCAGCTGCGCGGCGATGCCCTCGGGCTGGTAGGTGGCGCGCGTCAGCAGCGCCCAGATTCGTCCAGTCAACAGACTCATGCTTGTATCCGGTGATTCATCTAGCTCCAGACCCGCGGCATATCGAGCTGGACCAGGAAGTATTCAAAAAGTGTGCGGATAAACGGCAGGCTGCGATGCAGACGGTGGTCGTCGTGAAGCAGATGCAGGATGACTTCGTATTGGCGGGCGTAAGCAATGCTGTGGTCCACCGGCACGACCTCATCCTGCAGGCCGTGCACGATGGTCACCGGACAGTCGCAACCGCCAGTACGCAGCGGGGCCAGTCCGGGCATGGTGATCGCCGGGGCCATCAGGAACACGCCGCAAGCATGCAGCGCCGGAGCCGCTGACAGCGACACATAGCCGCCCAGGCTGGAGCCCACCAACACCAGGTCGCCGCGCAGGCTCTTGCAGGTGTCGATCAGCTTGGCAGTACGCGCCTCGGGCGAGTCGATGCCACGATAATCCACCGACTCGACACCGTAGCCTTCGCTGCGCGCCGTCTCGGCCAGCGTCCGGATCTTGATGCCCCAGGGCTCGCTGTCCTTGCCGTGCGAGAAAACCACCCAGCCCTGACTCATGTGAACGATCCCTGCAGGAGTTGGCTGCCGCTATGAACCGGCGCGCCGCCGCGAGAGGAAGGCATATTGAGCCGCTCATCCCAAATCACGAAATATTTCTCCCTGCGCATGCAAGCGCTGCCAGAGCGTAGCATCTGGGGCCCCCAGCAGCGTCCTCGGCAAAGCTGTCAACCTCAGCCACGGTCGCCAGCGGGCACGCCCGGAGTGACCGCTGTGGTCTTGGCAGGCATCGGCGGCGTGGGGATCAGCGGCCGCTCAGCCTCACGCAACACCTGCTGGTAGCTTTCTTCGTCGCGCTCGACATCACCGCTGCCATCCCAGTTGGAACCGACCGGGAGCTGGTTCTGCACCAGCGGCGCAGCGGCAATCACGCCGTCGATCGTGGCGAATGCGCCTTTGGCCACTGCGTCGACTCGCACTGGCAACCCGCGCGGCTGGCGCGTCAGTGCTGCAACCGCGTCCCAGTTCACATCGATCGACTGCTCCTTGAGCAGTTTCTGCAGCGTCGGTGCCATGGAGCGTGACAACGTGGCGCGGTCTGCCTTGGCCCAGTGCCGCGGATCGTCCTCCAGCACCGTGTATGCCTGCAACAGCAGCTGACCGTCATGCCAACCGAACAGGAAAGGTTGATTGACCACTCGCACGGGAGTGCCCACTGGGACAGTGTTGAACAAGTACTCGATGTCTTCCGGGTACAGGCGGATGCAGCCGTGACTACTGCGCAGCCCGACCCCATAGGGCTTGTTGGTACCGTGGATCAGATAACTCGGCCAGCCGAGCGTGAACTTGTACTTGCCGAGAGGATTGTCGGGTCCCGGCGGCACTACGGCCGGGATCGGATCGTCGTTGTCAGCGTGCTCCTTGCGTACTGCAGCCGACGGTCGCCAGACGGGATTTTTTGTCCGACTGATGATCTTGGTGACACCTTCCGGGGTTTTCCAACCCACCTTACCGATGCCGATCGGGTGCGTGTAAACGATCTGCGGCTCACCCTTGGCGGGCCGCGGAAAATAGAACAGGCGCA
>CAYFPW010000031.1:0-11794 GCA_964345055.1 uncultured Steroidobacteraceae bacterium
TGTCCCGACATCTCAGCGACCCCTTCGTCAAACAGGCGCAGAAGGACGGCTATCGGTCACGCTCGGCCTACAAGCTGGTCGAGCTGAACGAAAAAGAAAAGCTGATCCGCCCCGGCATGCGCGTCATGGACCTCGGTTCCGCCCCCGGCGGCTGGTCGCAGGTCGCCGGCAAGCTCGTCGGCGCCAAGGGTCGTGTGCTGGCTACTGACATCCTCCCCATGGACAACCTGCCCAACGTCGATTTCATCCAGGGCGATTTCACGGACGACGCCATCGTCGACAAGCTGCTCGGCTGGCTCGGCGGCGGGAAGTTCGATCTCATCGTCTCCGATATCGCCCCGAACATCACCGGTATCGCGGTTGCCGATCAGGCCTCGTCCATCCATTTCCTGGAGCTGGCGCTCGATACTGTGTGCCGGACGCTGCACCCCGGTGCCACGTTCGTGGCCAAGATGTTTCAGGGCTCGGGTTCGGATGAATACCTGAAGGAGCTGCGCCGACACTTCGACAAAGTGTCGATCCGCAAGCCGGCCGCATCACGCAAGGAATCGCGTGAGGTTTACGTGGTCGCAAAAGGCTTCAAGGGCTAAGCCGCTTCGGACGCGCGGCGCATGGTCGCAAGCACTTCCGGCCACGCAGAACTCAACGGATCGATCAGCGCATAGTGCCCAGTCTGCGAAAGCACTTTGAGCTGCGCGTGCCGATGGCGCGCAAGATAGCGTTGCGACAACTCCAGTGGCACCGTGTCGTCCGCATCACCATGCAGGATGAACACCGGCTTCTGGCTATCCGGCAGGGCTTCCGGATCCCAGTCGGGCAGGAGGGTCGTTGCGGCTGGCCCGAGAAACTCGCTGACGGCATCGTTACTCAGTTGCAGTTGCAATGCCTTCTCCAGACTGGCCACCGGCGCCAGTGCCACAACCGCTTGGAGTGATGCATGCGTCGCAGCCAGCCACAGGGCCAGATGTCCGCCGGCTGAGAACCCGGCCACCAACACCCGCCCGTTGTGTGGAGAAGTGAATGCGAGCAAAACCTGCAATGCCCGCTGCAGATCCTCTGCCATCGCTTCTGGATGGCCGGGAATACGACGGTATTCCACGTTGGCCACCGTCCAGCCATCTGCTGCCAGCACTGCGGCCATGGAACTCATGTGCGCCAGATCGTAGGCCGGTCGCCAGTAGCCGCCATGCAGCAGCAACACCAACGGGCGGGTAGCTGCTGCTGCGCCACCCTGCCACACCAGCGCGTACTGCTCCGCGTGCGAACCATAAGCGATACGCACCTGCGGCGGCGGCGCTGTACGGGTCAGAACGGAATTGTCTTCACTCATTACTGGCGCAAAAAAATGGTCTGCGTGGAACTGGCCAGAGTGATCCCAACCTCCGCGAGGCAGCCCAGGACCGCGCGATTCACGACATCAAGCGCCAGCGCCAGCTCACCCGAGCCCTTGACCGGCACGAAAAACACCACTTCAAACTCCAGCGCACTTTCGCCGATATTCTTCAACAGGCAATGCACGAAACGTGCGCCGTCATAGCTGTGCACCGCAGCGCTTACCAGACGCGGTATTTCCGCCAGTTGCGCCGGCGTGGAGCTGTGCGGCAGGCGCAGCGTGAACAACGCGCGTCGCTCCTGCAGGCGCTGGAAATTGCGCACTCGACTCTTGAGCAAATCAGCATTGGAGATAATGATTTGCTCGCCGCTAACACTGCGCAGTCGCGTGCTCTTGATGCCGATCTGCTCGACCGTTCCCTCGCAGTCATCAACGCGCAGCAGATCGCCCACATCGAACGGCTTGTCGAGAGCGATCGACAAGGACGCAAAAAGATCGCTCAGGATCGTCTGGACCGCCAGCGCAATCGCGATACCGCCCACACCGAGTCCGGCGACTAGGGCTGTGATATTGACGCCGAGATTTTCCAGCGCCAGGAGCGATACCACCGTCCAGATGATCAGCCCGGCGACGAACATCACGATGTTCAGCGTGCCGGCAAGCTGGCGATCATTCGCTTCGACAGTACGACGCTGCAGACCAAAGCGCACCGCCGCCATCAGCCACAGCCCAACCTGCAACCAGAAGCTGACCACCATCACGATGTCAGCGATGCGATCTGCACGTCCCGGCCAGGTCAGCAAATGTTCGGCAAAGTACAACGCCACGGCCAGCGTAAAGAGTCGGCTGGTTCGCTTGATCAGGTAAAGAAACAGAACCAGTGCCGGCGGCAGGTCATGCGGTGCATAGCGCGTAGCCGCCTGACGCACGAGACCGCGCAACAAAGGCAGCACGCTGAAGGTCAGGACGAACGCCAGCAGCGCCAGCAGCCAGTCCTGCAGCGGATTACCAAGCACGAGTCGCTGAAGAAAATTAAGCATCCCATCATGATACGCGCGCCGGACGATCTGCGGCGCATGAGGGATGGGTCATTGGCGCTGGATCAGGCGGCGCCCTCAGCCCTGTCAGACTCATCCTGGTCCATGCCCAGCTCCTGAAGCTTACGGGTCAGGGTATTGCGTCCCCAGCCCAGCAGCCGCGCGGCCTCCTGTTTGTGTCCCTGCGTGGCGCGCAGCGCCACCTGGATCATGGTTCGTTCGAATGCCGGCATGGCCACATCGAGCAATGGCTTCGCAGGCTTCAGGCCCTGCCCTTCGGCCCAGCTGCGCAGCGCATGCGTCCAATCGACTTCGAGACTCCCGCTACGATCACCGGCCGCCGCATATTCCGCCGGAAGATCCTCGGCATGAATCTCATTGCCGGGCGAGAGCACTGTCAGGCGCCGGCACAGATTCACCAGTTCACGCACGTTACCGGGCCAACCATAGTCTTCCAGACGACTGACGGCCGCGGGCGAAAGCACCTTGGGTTCAACGCCGAGTTCTGCCGCGGCTGTCTTGAGGTAATGAGTGATCAGCGCCGGCACATCCTCACGGCGTGACCGGAGCGGTGGCAGTTCGATACGGATGACATTCAGGCGATGGAAGAGATCCTCGCGGAACTGACCGCTGCGAACCCGCTCCTCCAGATTCTGGTGCGTGGCCGCAATCACGCGAACATCGACGCGGATGGGTGACTGACCACCGACACGATAGAACTCGCCTTCGGCAAGCACGCGCAACAATCGCGTCTGCAGTGACAGACCCATGTCGCCGATCTCGTCGAGAAACAGCGTACCGCCATCGGCCTGCTCGAATCGCCCGCGGCGCTGAGAGTCCGCACCGGTGAAGGCGCCCTTCTCGTGACCAAAGAGCTCAGACTCGAGCAACTCGGACGGGATGGCGGAAGTGTTCAATGCAATGAACGGGCGCTTGGAGCGCGGACTGTGTTCATGCAGAGCGCGTGCAACCAGTTCCTTGCCGGTACCCGATTCGCCGGTGATCAGCACATTGACACTGGAGCGTGACAGCCGCCCAATCGCGCGGAACACCTGCTGCATGGCCGGCGCGCGGCCCAGCAGACCGGGAATCGGTGGTAGGGCGGCAGCGCCTTCGGCCACCGGCTCTGCACCCGTCGCGCTGCCGCGCCGCGCACTCTCGGCTGCTCGGCGCACCAGATCCAGCGCCTGATCGATATCGAAGGGCTTGGGCAGGTATTCAAACGCACCACTGCCATAGGCCGCAACGGCGCTGTCCAGATCTGAATGCGCGGTCATGATCACGACAGGAAGATCCGGATACAGCTGGTGTGCGTTACGCATGAGCTCCAGACCCGTGCGACCCGTCATGCGCACGTCGGTCAGCAAGACATCCGGCGCACGGCTACGCAACGCCACCAGCGCCGGCTCGGCAGCATCGAACATCGTTGGCTGCATGCCTGCATTGCGCAGGGCCCGCTCCATCACCCAGCGGATCGACTCATCGTCATCCACCACGAAAACCTGCGTCGCACGCCCGTTCATCCTGAAATCTCCAACGGCAGCAGCATTGAAAACACCGTCCGCCCGGGACGGCTGTCATATTCGATTAGCCCGCGATGTCGCGACACGATGTCCTGCGCAACGGCCAGACCCAGACCCGTGCCGTCGCTACGACCGGTCACCTGAGGCACGAAGAGCGAATCACGCACCGCCTCGGGCACACCGGGGCCGTCATCTTCGACCTGCAGGCAGGCGACCAGACGGTGACGCGTACCACGGAGCGATACATTGGAAAGCGTGCGCGAACGCAGCACAATGCGGCCGCGCTGAGCCACGGACTGCAGGGCGTTGCGCACCAGGTTCAGCAACGCCTGTACGAGCTCATCACGCGCCAGCAGGGCTTCCGGGATGCTGGGATCGTAATCACGATCGATGACCACGGCCGCAGGTGCTTCGGTGCTTACCAGCCGGTAAACGTGCTCACAGATTTCATGCACGTTCATCACCCGCAGTTCCGGCGGTCGGGACGTACCCAGCATGGTGTCGACCAGTGCGCGCAGCCGGTCGGTCTCACGCAATATCACGCTGGTGTATTCACGCAGCGCGGGGGTCGGCAGCTCGCGATCGAGCAGCTGTGCTGCGCCTCGCAAGCCACCCAGTGGATTCTTGATTTCATGTGCCAGCTGACGCGCCATCAGGCGGCGGCCATCGACGCGTGCGAGCAGCTCGCTCTCGCGCGTCAGTTGCGCGCGTACCCGCGCATCGGCCAGCTCGAGCAGCAGATGCCGACCCGTGATCGCGCCTTCCAGCGGCGTGACGGTGGCATCCACCACGACAGGCGCACGCTCGCCATGATTGATCGACAGGGGAGTGAGTGTCAGCTCGGGCGCTGCGCAGGTTTCCCCGTGCTCCAGCGAGCGGCGCAACAGGGTTTCGAGTTCAGTCGGATTGACCAGCAGCGTACCGATGGGTCGGCCGCGTGCCTGATTCAGACCGATGCCGAGCAGATCCTGCACACCGAAATTCGCGTAGACCACACAGAGCTGTGCGTCGAGCACTGCGACACCGGTGGCTAGGGCATCGATCAGTTCGGTGGTGTCGAAATGTTCGAGTGGCGAGGCGCCATGAAAATCGTGATTCATCGCTGCAGGCTTCCGTAGCTTTCAGCCAAGCGTGCAGCAGTTGCGCGGCACGGCCAGAACAGTTGGCTGGCCGTGCCGCGCTTCATCACTGCATCACACGCTGTAGTACATGTCGAGCTCGACGGGATGCGTCGACATGCGGAAACGCGTGACTTCCTGCATCTTCAGCCCGATGTAGGCGTCGATCAGGTCATCCGTGAACACGCCGCCCTTCTTCAGGAACTCGCGGTCCTTGTCCAGATGCTCGAGTGCCATATCGAGTGAGCTGCAGACCTGCGGGATCTGCTTGGCCTCTTCCGGCTCCAGGTCATACAGATCCTTGTCAGCCGGATCGCCCGGGTGGATCTTGTTCTGAATACCGTCGAGACCGGCCATCAGCATGGCCGCGAAGGCCAGATACGGATTGGCAGCGGAATCCGGGAAGCGCACTTCGATGCGGCGCGCCTTCGGGTTGCTCACCCAGGGAATGCGGATCGACGCGCTGCGATTGCGAGCCGAGTAGGCCAGCATCACGGGTGCTTCGAAGCCCGGCACCAGACGCTTGTAGCTGTTGGTACCCGGGTTGGTGAACGCATTGATCGCCTTGGCGTGCTTGATGATGCCGCCAATGTAGTACAGCGCGGTTTCGGACAGACCGCCGTACTTGTCACCGGCAAACAGCGCCTTGCCGTCCTTCTGCAGCGACTGGTGCACATGCATGCCGCTGCCGTTGTCGCCGACCAGCGGCTTCGGCATGAACGTTGCGGTCTTGCCATGCTGATGGGCCACGTTGTGCACGCAATACTTCAGGATCTGCACCTCATCGGCCTTCTGGACCAGACCGCCGGCACCGACGCCGATCTCGCACTGGCCGCCGGTGGCCACTTCGTGGTGGTGCACCTCGACCTTCATGCCCATCTGCGCGATGGCTTCGCACATTGCGGCGCGGATGTCCTGGAAGGCATCGACCGGCGGCACCGGGAAGTAGCCGCCCTTCACGCCTGGGCGATGGCCCATGTTGCCTTCGGGGTAGGCGGTGTTGCTGTTCCACGCGCCCTGCATCGAGTCGATCTCGTAGCTGCAGCCGCGCATCTCGTTGTTCCAGCGCACGCTGTCGAAGATGAAGAATTCGTTTTCCGGGCCGAACAGCGCACCATCGGCGATGCCCGTCGACTTCAGGTAGGCCTCAGCGCGCTTGCCGAGCGAGCGCGGATCGCGCTCATAGCCCTTCATCGTCGCCGGCTCGATGATGTCGCAGCGAATGTTGACCGTGGCGTCGGCGAAGAACGGATCCACGATAGCGGTTGAGGCGTCCGGCATCAGGATCATGTCGGACTCGTTGATCCCCTTCCAGCCGGCGATCGACGAGCCGTCGAACATCTTGCCTTCGCTGAAGAAGTCCTCGTCCACATAGCGGGACGGGATCGTCACATGCTGTTCCTTGCCACGGGTGTCCGTGAAGCGCAGGTCGGCGTACTTGACGTCTTTTTCCTTGATCAGTTTGACGACATCACTTGGTTTCATTGCTTCTCCTCGAGATCCTCTTTTAATTGAACGCTGACCTACGACTGGTCAAAGAATGCAGGGTTCGTGCCAAAACGGTAGAGAGTCAGAACCTTCGCTGAATCTGGGAGTTACAGCAGATGTACCCCTGACCGACGCCCGCCGACGCACCAGTATAGAGCGCTTTGCGCGCGCCCGCCCCAAACCCGTGCACGCCGCCGCCCGCGTCTCGCGGCTGTATACTCGCGGGCTTCGCCGCCTCCGCATCCCATAGTGCACACGCCATGAAGACTGGACTGCTCACCCAACCCCCGCGGACCTTTCAGGACCTGATCGCCCGCTTGCAGAATTACTGGGCCGGTCAGGGTTGCGTGATCCTGCAGCCGTACGACATGGAAGTGGGTGCCGGCACCTTCCATACCGCCACCTTCCTCCGCTCACTCGGCCCCGAGCCCTGGAGCGCGGCTTATGTGCAGCCCTCGCGCCGTCCCACCGATGGCCGCTATGGGGACAACCCGTTCCGCCTGCAGCACTACTACCAGTTCCAGGTGGTGATCAAACCCTCGCCGCTGGACATCCAGGAGCTGTATCTGGGGAGCCTGCGGGCGCTGGGATTCAACACGGCCGTGAACGACATCCGCTTCGTGGAAGACAACTGGGAGTCACCCACCCTCGGGGCCTGGGGCCTGGGCTGGGAGGTCTGGCTGAACGGCATGGAGATCACCCAGTTCACCTACTTCCAGCAGGTGGGCGGTCTGGACTGCCGTCCGGTGACCGGTGAGATCACCTATGGACTGGAACGTCTGGCCATGTACCTACAGGGGGTCGAGAGTCTCTATGACATCGTGTGGACCGACGGTCCGCGCGGCCGCGTGACCTACCGCGACGTCTTCCACCAGAACGAAGTCGAGCAGTCGGCCTTCAATTTCGAGCATGCTGATACGGCCATGCTGTTCCGGCATTTCGACGACTACGAGCAGTCGTGCAATGCCCTGCTGGAGGCCAAGCTGCCACTGCCTGCCTACGAGCAGGTATTGAAGGCCTCGCACACCTTTAACTTGCTGGACGCCCGGCGCGCCATCTCGGTGACTGAGCGGCAGCGCTTCATCCTCCGCGTCCGCACCCTGGCGCGGGCGGTTGCCCAAGCCTATTACGCCAGCCGCGAGGCGCTGGGCTTCCCGCTTCTTGCGCGCGCCAACGAGGTGCAGCCATGAGTGCCACAGCGCGTCGGGATTTTCTGGTCGAAGTTGGCACCGAGGAGTTGCCACCGAAGGCCCTGCGGGATCTCGAGCTGGCCTTCTCAGGAAGCATTGAATCTCAGTTGAATCAATCGGGCCTAAAATACCGTCAATTGGAATCGTTTTCGACTCCAAGGCGCCTAGCCGTCCGGGTCCGTGGCCTCGTCGAACAGCAGCCCGACCAGCAGCTGAAGCGCCGTGGTCCGCCCGTCCGTGCCGCCTTCGATGCGGCCGGTGCGCCGACCCGTGCGGCCACCTCCTTCGCGGCCACCTGCGGTGTCGAGCTCGACAAACTAGAGCGGGAGACCGACCCCAAAGGGACCGAGTACCTGTCCTACAGCGGCATGCGTGCCGGCACTCCGACGGCCGATCTGCTGCCCGGGTTCGTGACCACGGCACTGGCCGCGCTGCCCATCCCGAAGCGCATGCGCTGGGGCGCGGGCGAGGCGGAATTCGTCCGCCCCGTGCACTGGCTCATCCTGCTGTTCGGGCGCGAGACATTGATCGCGCGGGTGCTGGACACCGATGCCGGCCAGCTCACCCGCGGCCACCGCTTCATGGCCCCGAAGCCCATCCGCGTCACCGCCCCGGCCAGCTATGACCGGTTGCTCCTGACTCGCGGCAAAGTGGTTGCCCACTTCGAAACGCGTCGGGAGCGCATCCGCCTTCAGGTCGAAGAGAAGGCGGCCAGCCTCGGCGGCCGGGCACTCATCGACCCCGCCTTGCTGGATGAGGTCACTGCATTGGTCGAATGGCCCGTGCCGGTGGCCGGCCGTTTCGAGGAGCGGTTCCTCGACCTGCCACGCGAGGTCCTGATCTCGACGCTGCAAGATCATCAGCGCTACTTCCCGGTTCAAGGTGCCGGCGGCGAACTGTTGCCCTGGTTCATTACCGTCAGCAACATCGAAAGTACCGACGACTCGGTGGTCCGCGCCGGCAATGAGCGGGTGGTGCGGCCGCGACTGTCCGATGCCGCCTTCTTTTATGAACAGGACCGCCGCCAGCCGCTGCGGTCCCTGCGTGCCGGACTCGACACCGTCACCTTCCAGGCCAAGCTCGGATCCATCGGTGACAAGGTGCGCCGCATCGAAGCGCTGGCCCGACAGATCGTCCCAGTAACCGGGGGGAATCCAGCGCGTGCCGCCGAGGCGGCTGAATTGTGCAAGTGCGATCTGCTCAGTTCCATGGTGGGCGAGTTCCCGGAACTGCAGGGCATCATGGGTCGCTACTACGCCCTGGCCGACGGCCTGAACACCGAAGTCGCCGAGGCGGTCCGCGAACACTATCTGCCGCGCGGCGCCGGCGACGCCCTGCCGAGCACGCCGGCCGGCATCACGGTGTCGCTGGCCGACCGGCTGGACACACTGGCTGGCATCTTTGCAATTGGCCAGAAGCCCAGCGGCACCCGCGATCCGTTCGCGCTGCGCCGGGCCGCCATCGGCGTGTTGCGCATCCTGCTCGAACACCGCCTGCCGCTGTCGCTGCCCGAGATCGTGGCCGCCGCGGTACGCGCGCAGCCCGTGCAGGACACCGCGGCAATCCCTGCCGAGGTGCAGGCATTCATCATGGAGCGGCTGCGTGCCCAGTATCTGGAGCAGTCAGCCGCTACCGGAATCACCACCGAGATGTTTGACGCCGTGCTGGCTACCGAACCGGCCACGGTGCCGGATTTCGACGCAAGACTGCATGCGTTGGCCGTCTTCATGCGCGAGCCTGCTGCGGCAAGCTTGGCTGCGGCCAACAAGCGTAGCGCCAACATCCTGCGCAAGTCTGTTGAAGCGGCGCCGAGCCATGTCGATGCAGCACTGCTGCATCACCCGGCGGAACAGGCCTTGCATCGTGTCGTCGCCGACACCCTGCCACGGGTCGAAACAGCCATCGCAGCCGGTCAGTACAACGAGGCGTTCATGCACCTCTCGCTCCTGCGTCCGGAAGTGGACGCATTCTTCGATTCAGTGCTGGTGAACGATCCCGATGCGGCACTGCGCGGCAACCGGCTGGCACTTCTGGCGCGGCTGCGAAGCCTGTTCACCCGCATAGCGGATCTGTCGCTCCTGCCGGGCTGAGCGCGATGCAGTTTCTGGGCTCACTGGTCTTCACGACTTTCCTGTTCGTATGGACCGGCGCCTATGCCATCTGCTTCGCGCTCGTCGGACCGCTCGTTCCCTTCCGTCATCGCTTCGGACTGGCACGCACTTGGGGCAGGGTGTTGTTGTGGGTGCTGAAGCGCACCTGTCGCCTGGACTATCGGGTCGAGGGAGAGAGCAACCTGCCGACCGGTGCGCATGTCGCTCTTGTAAAGCACTCGTCGAGCTGGGAAACCTTTGCACAAACCGTGCTGCTGCCTCCGCAGGCCTGGGTCCTCAAACGCGAGCTGACTTGGCTGCCGTTCGTGGGGTGGGGCGTGCGGCTGCTGCGCGCGATTGCTGTCGATCGCGGAGCCGGTCAGATCGCTGTGAAAAGCGTGCTGGAGCAGGGCAAGGCACGCCTGGCCGAGGGACTCTGGGTCGTGATCTTCCCCGAAGGCACGCGCATGCCGCCGGGGCAGACACGCAAGTACGGCATCAGCGGTGCGCTGCTGGCCATTGAAAGTGGTACGCGTGTGGTGCCCGTCGCACACGACGCGGGGTACTACTGGCCGCGCCGCGGACTGATGAAAAAACCGGGCACGATCCGTGTGGTGATTGGTGAACCCATCGACACCACCGGTCGCGAGCCGCGCGAATTGAATCTGCAAGTGCAGGCCTGGATCGAGGCGCACTCCGGCCCTCCCGCCCAACTCACACAGCGCTGACGCGCTGCGGCTTCAGGGCGCCAGCGCGCCGCGCAGCGACTCGAGCTCGGCTTGCAAATCGTTCAGTAGCGTGACGCAGTCCTGCGGTTGCAGGCCGATGCGCCGGGCTGCCAGCTGCGACTCCAGCAATTCCTTGCGCATCTCGGTGGTCATCTCCGGAGCAGTTAGGACTTCGGCCACGGCGAGCACATCCATTAGCATGAACAGACCACGCTTCGCAGCACGATGGGTCTGGTAGCCATGCATGGCTTCGATGATGTCCTCTGACACGCCCCACCGGGTCAGCAGCTCGCGGGCTACTTCCGCATGCCAGTCGCGCATCACTTCCTGGAAAACCTCTGGATGGGCTTGCATGTACGATGAGCTCGCACTGCGCGCCACCAGACAAATCTTGCCAACCGCCGTCATCAGCCCAGCAAGCAGTGCCGTATCAGGACTGACACGCTGACTGTGACGCGCCACCACACAGGCGGCGGCGGCCATCGATACGCTCTGGTCCTTCAGTTGGGTGAGCTGCGGCAGTACGTCCTTGTAAGGCTGCGCCAACTGCACCTGAGTGATCGCGAAGCCTGCGGCCGCAGCGCGAAGTGCGTTGAAGCCCAGACGGATCACGGCATTGCGCAGATCCGTGACCGGGAGGCCGCGGGGATTCAACGCGGCAGAGCTGGCGAGGCGGATGATGCGAGCGGCGAGGAGGGGTTCCGAACTAACCACGCGCAGCACGCGATCCATGCTGACAGCCTCATCCGCCAGCAGTTGCTGCAGTGATAGGGTCACTTCCGGGAAGCCAGGCAATTCGAGCTCGAGCCGTCCCAGATCGAGCTGCAAATGCTCAATGAACTCGGTGGCCTCCGGACCCAGCGTTCCGGGCAGGCGACCCATGGGTAATTGACTCATCGTTAGCCCGGTATCGGCCGCCGCCCTCGGATTCTTTAGCGACTTCAAGCCGCCGTAGTACTCGACATGACGGCGGGTACCGAGACTCCGTTCATACGTCGGGCAGCCGCAGCATCACCAGGAATGCCAGCCCGAACGCCACCGCACACCAGCCCACGCTGGCGCCCAGGCCAATGGCAGCGGCCAGCGAACCGAACGCAAACGGCGCGAAGGCGGAGATGCCGCGACCCACGTCGAAGCAGAAGCCGGCGCCCAAAGAGCGGATATGCGTCGGATACAGGCGCGGGAAATAGGCGCCAAATGGCGCGGTGTAGGCAAAGAAGAAGCCGAGCAGAGGACCGCAGGCATATTGCAGCGACAAGGATCCAATCGACACATACAGCGGCAGCA
>CAYFPW010000032.1:0-11557 GCA_964345055.1 uncultured Steroidobacteraceae bacterium
GTCTGTCTCCAGCATGAGATGGATCATCTGGAGGGCAAGCTGTTCGTCGATTACCTGTCATCGCTGAAGCGTGATCGGATTCGTCGCAAGCTCGACAAAAGCCGCCGCGCACAGCCAGTGCCGTCCTCGCGTATCCCAACGCCCGTGGCCTGAGCTCGGCTCGGCGTACAACATGATGCGTATTGCCTTTGCGGGAACGCCCGATTTTGCCGTGCCGGCGCTCGATGCGCTGGCCGCATCGGAACACACCCTGGTTGGGGTGCTGACTCAGCCCGATCGTCCCGCAGGACGTGGCCGGCAGCTCACCGCCAGTCCGGTGAAGCAGCGCGCACTCGCGTTGGGTTTGCCGGTGGATCAGCCTGAGCGCCTCGCCACCGACGCGCAACGTGCAACGTTGGCTTCATGGGCGCCGGATTTATTGGTAGTCGTGGCCTATGGCCTCATCCTGCCGCGCAGCGTGTTGGAGCTGCCGCGGTTTGGTTGTCTCAATATCCACGCCTCGCTGTTGCCGCGCTGGCGTGGTGCGGCGCCGATCCAGCGGGCGCTGCTGGCCGGAGATTCCGAGACCGGCATCTGCATCATGCGCCTTGAGGAAGGTCTGGATACCGGGCCTATCTACGCTGAGCGGCGTCTGCCGGTGACCTCTGAGGCCAGTGCTGGCAACCTGCTGCTGCAATTGGCGCAGCTTGGCGCAGAGGCACTGCTGCCTGTCATCGCGGATCTGGAGTCCGGCACGGCGTTGGCCCGACCGCAGGCTCCAGACGGCATCACCTATGCACACAAGATCAGTAAGGAAGAAGCGCAAGTGAACTGGCAGTCCGATGTACAGCAGATCGAGCGCCAGATACGCGCCTTCAATCCGTGGCCCGTTGCCGAGACCCTGTTGGATGGCGAGCGGTTGCGGCTGTGGCGCGCTCACGCATTGACCACGGTAGATTCCGGATCGCCGCCGGGCACCATTCTGGGATTGCATGAGGGTGCGATGCAGGTGGCTTGCGGCCATGGTGTGCTGGCCGTCGAGGAGCTGCAACCTCCGGGTAAGCGCCGGATGCGGGCAGCGGATTTCATGCATGGACGCAGCCGTGTATCGCAGGTGCTGGGATGAATGTGCGCGCCGCGCGAAATAACAAACATCCGCCGCGCAGGGCGGTGCAGGGCGCAGCGGGCGATATCGCCGCTCAGGTGCTGGCTGCAGCGGCCGGTGTCGTCAATACAGTCCTCGAAGAGGGACGTACCGCCGACGACGTCATGATTCAGTTCGAGGATCATCCGCAGCTGCGCGCAATTCGCGCGGTGGCCCTTGGCACGCTGCGCTGGTGGTCGCGTTGTGATGCGCTGATCACACCGCTGTTGACGCGCTCGCCGCAACAGACTGCGCCGCTGCTGCGGGCGCTGCTGTGCGTGGCCGTGCATCAGTTACAGCACTCGCGCAATCCGTTGGAATCAACGGTATCCGCTGCGGTCAATGCCGCGCGTCTGGCTGGGCTGACCCATGCAGCTGGCCTGGTAAACGCTGTGCTACGCCGTTTTCTGCGCGAGCGTGATGCGCTGGTGGCCGCGCTCGAGAGTGCGCCTGCTCCGCGGTATGCCCATCCGCAGTGGCTGCTCGATGAGTTGCGCAGCGCCTGGCCGGATTGCTGGGAGGCGTTACTAGAAGCGAATAATGCGCACCCGCCGCTGACCTTGCGTCTGGATCTCACGCGCGTCTCGCGTGATGACTACCTCCGACAGTTGCAAGAGGTCGGTCTGGAGGGACAGATCGTATCTTGGCTGCCTACAGCGGTCATCGTGACCAAACCCGTAGCTGTAGAACGCCTGCCACTGTTTAGGGAAGGGGCCGTCTCGGTACAGGATGCCAGCGCGCAGCTGGCGGCCCGTCTGCTCGCGCCTGTCGATGGCGAGCGCGTGCTCGATGCCTGCGCCGCGCCAGGCGGCAAGAGCGGTGCGCTGCTGGAACTCGCTCCCGAGTTGCGCCTGACGGCGCTGGACTGCGATGCGCAGCGCGCGCAGCGTGTGGCCGATAACCTGCGGCGTCTGGGACGCACGGCCGGTCTCGTGGTGGCGGATCTCACCGCCGAGCCGCGCTGGTGGGATGGTGTGCCATTCGATGCCATCCTGCTCGATGCGCCGTGCTCCGCGACGGGAGTCATCCGGCGTCATCCGGAGATCAAGTGGCTGCGCCGCGAGGCGGATATCGAAGCACTGGCAGATCAGCAGCGGCGCATGCTGCAGAGTTGCTGGTCACTGCTCAAGCCCGGCGGTCGACTCGTGTATGCGACCTGCTCTGTGCTACCGGCGGAAAATGCCGCCGTGGTGGCGCGCTTCCTCGCCGAAAATTCCGATGCCCGGGAAGTGGAGCCGCCGGCGCATGAAGCGCCATTGCGCCGGGCAGATCCGGGTTGGCAGATGCTGCCATTGCAGGAGGCAGGCGGCGACGGCTTTTATTATGCTTGCCTCCAGCGCCTTGAAAAGGGGTAGGGGCCGTGACATCGATGCGTCGGTGGCTGGTCGGGTTGTGTTTGTCGATGATCACGTCGATCGCGGCTGCTGCGGGCGGCTTCGATGGTGAGTTGACCATTGATTCCGCCGACGCCCGGTTCAACCAAGGTGTGGTTGAGCTCAATGCGCAGCTGAGCTATCCCCTGTCAGATCAGATCCGCGAGGATCTTCGGGCAGGCGTGACGCTGACTTTCGAGTTGGAAATTCTCATCACCCGGCCCCGGCAGCTGTGGTGGAACGCTGATATGGTTGCGCTGGACCTGCACCGCGATCTCTCCTATCAGGTGATCAGCGATCGCTATTTGTTGCGTGGCGCGACAGGTGCTGAAGAGGACAGTTACCCGACGCTGGCTGCGGCCCTCGAAGCGCTGGGCAAAGTTGAGCGTCTGCCGGTGGCCGTCGCGGCGCAGTTGGTCGGCGCTGGACCCTGGGAGGTCCAGATGCGTGCAGGCGTGCGACGTGGCCATATCCCGGATGCCCTGCGCATGCTGCTGTTCTGGCGCGATGACTGGCATCGCACCAGCGACTGGCGCACATGGACGCTGGAGCGCTGAGGAGCAGGCTTGCCAGGCTGCTCGCCGCGCTGGCGGCGGCAGCGGGTATCGGTGCACTGATTCTGCTCGCGCTGAGTATCGCGAACTCGGCCTCTTTCGGACGCAGCGAACTCTGGATCTTGTCCGGCAACGCATTTGCCTTGCTGGTGTTGGCCGGACTACTGGCGCGCAAGGTGTGGCAGCTGGTACGCGACTTTCGCAACCAGGTTCCGGGTTCGCGACTTACCGTGCGCACCGTCGGCATCTTCGGTGCGCTGGTCGCAGCGCCACTGCTGGTGGTGTACTTCTTCTCGCTGGATTTCCTGAGCCGCGGTATCAACAGCTGGTTCCAGGTTGAGATCCGTCAGGGTCTCAACGATGCGTTGGTGCTCTCACGTTCTTCGCTCGAGCTCCGGCGCCGCGAGCAATTGCAACGCACGGAAGCCGCTGCGCGCGAGATTGCCGGCCTCACCGGTCCGGCCTTGCTGGCGCGTCTCGAGCGATTGCGCCGTGGCATGGACGTATCGGAACTCGTGATCTACGACGCGGCCGGCCGGACCATTGCGGTCAGCAGCGACGTTTCCATGTCGCCGTTGCCGGTGGCTCCCCCTCGCGATCTGATGTTGCAGCTGTCGCGCGGCAGCAGTTACATGAGCCTGGACTCTGAGCGCGGCGGACACTATCGCATCGTGACCGCTGCGGTGATCTACCCCGCGCTGGATGTGCCTCAGCGCAGGTACTTGCTGGTGAACTACACCGTGCCAGCAGAACTGTCGCGTCTCGCAGATGCCGTACAGGAGGCCTATACCAACTACGGCAATCTCCGTGAGCTGCGCCAGCCGCTGATGATCAGCGTTCAGCTCGCGCTGACACTGGTGCTGTTACTGACGCTGCTGGCTGCCATCTATGGCGCTATTTTTTCCGCCCAGCGACTGGTGCGTCCAATCCAGGATCTGATCGCCGGTACTCGAGCGGTCGGCAAGGGTGACTTCGGCACGCGTCTGGCACTGCATTCGCGCGACGAGATGGGCTATCTGGTGCATTCCTTCAATGACATGACCAAGCGGTTGCGTCGCGCCAGCGAAGAAGCCGAATCCAGCAAGCGCCTCATCGAGAATGAGCGAGAGCGGCTGGCGGTAGTGCTCTCGCATTTATCCAGCGGTGTATTGCTGGTTGATAGTCAGCAGCGGCTGCTTGATGCCAATGAGGCCGCTGGTGCAATCCTCGGCCTGGCGCCTGCGGAATACCGAGGTCAACCGCTGGCCGATATGAGTTCCGGCAGCGTTCTACTGCGGGAATTTATCGCCGAGCTGCAACGGCGGCTGGCATTGGGGAGCAAGGAATGGCGCGAACAGCTGGATCTCAACAACGAGGGCACACGTCGTGTCTTGCTGTGGGCCTGCACACCGCTGCCGCGACGCGCTGACGAAGATGAGTTCGTCATCGTTTTTGATGACATCACTAACCTGCTCACGGCACAGCGCAATGCAGCCTGGGGCGAGGTGGCGCGGCGACTGGCTCACGAGATCAAGAATCCGCTGACGCCTATCCAGCTATCAGCAGAGCGCCTGCGTCGCAAATTGCATTCCGAACTGAGCACTGAAAGTGCGCAACTGCTCGATCGAGCCACGCACACCATCGTGCAGCAAGTGGATGCCATGCAGCAGATGGTGAATGCGTTTAGTGAGTATGCCCGCGCGCCGGAAATGTGCGTCACCAGTTTTCCGCTGAACCAACTGGTGGCTGATGTCGCCGATCTCTACCGTCTGCAGGAACCTGGTGCGCAGATCCGACTGGTGCTGGATCCGCAGCTCGGCGCTATCGAGGCCGATCGAGGCAGACTGCGGCAAGTGCTGGCGAACCTCATCAGCAATGCGCTGCATGCGATCGCCGGAGTCGAGGGCGGCCTCGTTGAAGTCGGTACCCGCATAGTCCGGACCGATAGTGCCGGCTCAGCCGCTGCCGTTCAGCTCGTGGTCAGTGACAATGGGCCTGGATTTAGTGCCGAGGTGTTGCAGCAGGTGTTTCAGCCCTATGTCACCAGTAAGGCGCGCGGCACCGGTCTGGGGCTGGCAATCGTAAAGCGTATCGTCGAGGAGCATTATGGCCATGTCGAGGCCGTAAACATGAAACAGGGTGGCGCGCAGGTGCGTGTCACATTGCCGCTGCACAATGAAAGGCGTGCGACCGATGCACGTAGGGAGCGAGCATGAGCACGAATCGCATACTGGTGGTGGACGACGAAGTGGATATCCGCCATCTGCTTCAGGAGATCTTGACCGAAGAAGGATTCGAGGTCGAGATCGCCGGCAATGCGGCCGAGGCGCGCCAGCGGCGCTCGCGCATGAATCCCGATCTGGTGCTGTTGGATATCTGGATGCCTGATGTGGATGGCATCACGCTTTTGCGTGAATGGTCGTCCAATCCTGCCGACCAGTGTCCGGTCGTGATGATGTCAGGTCATGGCACCATCGATACGGCAGTCGAAGCCACGCGGCTTGGTGCGGTGGACTTCATCGAGAAGCCGCTGTCGATGTCAAAGCTCCTGGCTACGGTCGATCGCGCACTGAAGCTGCGGCGTCACCCGCCTGCCGGACGTACAGGCGGCCCTGTCCCGTCAGCTCCCTTGGGGCGCAGTCGTGTGATTCAGCAATTCCGTATCGAGCTGACGCGTCTGGCTGCGGTGCATCGCCCGCTGCTGTTGAATGGCGAGCCGGGCTCTGAGCCGGAGTCACTGGCGCGTTTCATACACCAGTCCGGTCCACGGGCGGCGGGACCGTTCTGTGTGCTGCAAAGTCGTTTGCTGGACGATGCCGGTGCGCGCGATCAGTTGTGTGGCTCGAGCGCTCAGCCCGGGCTGCTCGAACAGGCGCACGGTGGGTCGCTGTATCTGGGCGATATCGAGGACCTGCATCCGGCGGCGCGTCGCATCCTCGCCGGTGTGGTCGAAACGGGTGCTGTCGTCGTCCCGGGTTCATCACATCCAAAGCGAATCGACGTTCGTCTGATCGCTTATGTCCAGCCAGGTGCCGAGCAGCGCTTCATCGTCAGCAGCGCCGATCGTGATCTCTATGGGCAGCTCGCGGAGTTGTCATTGCGCATACCACCGGTACGTGAATACGCCGAGGATGTACCAGAGCTGCTGCGCAATGCGATCGATCAGCTCACGGAGGCGGAACCGCTGGGCTTCCGCCGCTTCTCGGTGGCGGCGCAGAACCGACTGCGCAACTACCCCTGGCCGGACAACCTGCGCGAGTTGCGCGCTCTGGTGCGACGCGTGTTGTTACGTGGTGGAGCTGAAGAAGTGTCGCTCGATGAAGCCGAGCACGAGCTCGCCTCGCCGTCCGGCGAGGCTTCTCTGGTGAAGCAGGATTTGCTGGCTCTACCGTTGCGCGAAGCGCGGGAGCACTTTGAGCGAGCCTACCTGACCCAGCAGCTGCAGCTGTGCGGTGGCAAGGTGGGAGCGCTGGCCAAGCGCGTCGGTATGGAAAGAACGCACCTGTATCGCAAGCTGCGCTCGTTGAACATCGACATCGCACCAGGCGTCGAATAAGGGGAGAAAATCCGCCGCGCTCGCTGGGGATTTCCCGATCACTGTTCCAGCTTGATCACCAGACTGCTGAGATCGGCGCCCTTGAGCTGAGTGCGCGTACGGTTCAGCTGCTCCAGATCCTTGATCGGACCGACGCGCACCCGATGCCACACATCGTTATCGACCGCAACGCGCTGAACCGATGCATTGATGTTCAGCTTGGCAAGCTGTGCACGGATGCGGTCAGCCTCGGCCTGCTCGCGGTAGGAACCGATCTGTAGGAAATAGGTGCCGGGCTGTACGACTTTCGCACCGCTTTCAACGCGTGCCGTGCGTTCCTTCTCTGGCACAACCACCTCAAAGTTGGGCAGCCGGTCATAGAACGAATACTCGGTATCGGTGCTGGCAGAAATGGGCGCCGTGTCCGGCTGCGCCGCTGCACCCTTGTTTTGCACCGGTGAAACCACCTCGGTGCCATGGCTGCCGCGGTGATCGCTGACATAGATGACTACGGCGACGACCAGTCCCGCACCCAGTCCGATGCCGAACTCACGCCAGCGGCGCCATTCGACCTGACCGGAGCGAGACCCCTTGTAGTCGCGACTCGTGAGGCGCCGGTTGTTGCTCACATCGTCACCGGGGCGGAGACGCCCAGAAGGCTCAGGCCGTTGCGTACCACCTGCTGCACACCCAGCGCCAGTGCCAGTCGCGCGTCACGCAGCGGCGCGTCCTCGACTATGAAGACCGCGGCGTTGTACCAGCTGTGGAATGCAGTCGCCAGCTCGCGCAGGTAGTGCACCAGCGCATGCGGCGTACGTTGCATAGCGGCCTGAGTCACCACCTCGGGGTAGCGTGCCAGCGCGGTGAGTACGGCCTGCTCATGCGCGCTGTCGAGCCGCGCCGTGTTCTCGAGACCCGCGGCGATGTCGTGCTGCAGCTCGCGTGCCGCCAGCTGTTGCATCACGCTGGCAACCCGGGCGTGCGCATACTGGATGTAGTACACGGGATTTTCGTTGCTGCGCGACTTGGCCAGCTCCAGATCGAAGTCCAGATGCTGGTCGTGGCTGCGCATCAGGTAGAACAGCCGACAGGCATCGTTACCCACTTCTTCCCGCAACTGACGCAGCGTGACGAACTGACCGTCGCGCTTGCCCATCGGGACTTTCACATCGCCACGGAACAGACTGACGAACTGGATCAGACACACTTCCAGGCAGTCGCCGGCCTCGCCCATGGCCATCAGTCCACCACGCATGCGCGGCACGTAACCGTGGTGATCGGCACCCCAGACGTCGATCAGCTTGTCGAAACCACGCTGTCGCTTGTCGAAGTGGTAGGCCAGATCCGGCGCGAAGTAGGTGTACTGACCATTGGAACGCACCAGCACGCGATCTTCGTCGTCGCCGAAGGCGCTGGCCCGAAACCAGGTGGCGCCTTCTTTTTCGTAGAGCTGATTCTGGCTGTTGAGGCGCTCCAGCGCTTTTTCGATGGCACCGTCCTCGCTCAGCGAACGCTCTGAATACCAGCGGTCGAACTGCACGCCGAATTCATCTAGATCGGAGCGGATGTCGCGCAGCATCTCGTCCAGCGACAGACGCATCACTGATTGGAAGGTCGCGGCATCCAGCAGTTTCTGCATGCGCTCGATGAGCGCATCAATGTACTTTTCCTTGTCGCCGGCCGGTGCATCGGCGGGCAGGCCGGCCAGCAGCGCTGCGGTGTCCACCATCAGCGTCTCGCCGCGTGCGCGGCGCAGCTGCTGTGCGATGGCGTTGACGTATTCACCGCGGTAGCCGTTCTCCGGGAACGGCAGCTCGGCACCACCCTGCTGCAGGTAGCGCACCCAGACACTCACCGTCAGGATGTCGACCTGACGACCCGCGTCGTTGATGTAGTACTCGCGCTGGATGTCATGGCCGGTCGCTGCCAGCAGATTGGCCAGCGTCGCGCCCCACGCCGCCTGCCGACCGTGGCCGACATGCATCGGTCCTGTGGGGTTCGCAGAGACGTATTCGAGCAGGATCTTCTGCCCGCGACCGATCTGACTTTCGCCAAAACGTGCGCCCTGCGCATGCACCTGCTGCAGCACATTGGCGCGGGCGTCATCGGCCAGGAATACATTGATGAATCCTGCGCCGGCCACTTCAGCCTTCCGCACCAGTGAGCTGGCCGGAAGTGCGCCAATGATCGCTGTGGCCAGCTCCCGCGGGTTGCGCCCGGCAGACTTCGCCAGACGCATGGCAATGTTGCAGGCATAGTCGCCATGCCGCGCATCGCGGGTACGCTCCACGACGATGGCGGAGTCATCGACCGGTGCGGACAGCACCGTCCCCTGCAGCGCGCGCAGCGCGGCTGCGATCAGTTGTTCGAGCTCGGATTTCATCGTCGCGCAGTCTACCGAAAAAGGCGCGGCTGCGAGCCGCCTCGCGGTGCTGTCGTCACTGGGTGTCCAGCGGATCGACGTCGAGGAACCAGCGCACGCGCCGAGCTTCCTGCAGAGCGTCGACCGTCGGCAGCCAGCGTCGTAAAAAACCCTGCAGCGTGGCCCGCTCCGGGCTCTCGATCAGAAGCTGTGCGTGATGCCGACCTGCGCGGCGTGCCATCGCGGTGGGCACCGGACCCAGTAGGGTGACACCCGCGCGCGGTCCTGCATCCAGCCCGGATACGCGGCGTGCCGCGATCAGGAAGGCGGTGGCATGGGCAGCGTCGCGTGCCGAGGCACGCAGCAGCGCGATGCGTCCGAAGGGCGGCCAGTGCGCAGCCTCGCGCTCTGCCAGCGCAGTCTCGGCAAAGCCTTCATAGCCGCGCGCCAACAGCTCCTGCAGCAGTGGATGTTCCGGGAATTCAGTCTGGATCAGGACTTCACCCGGCCGCTCGGCGCGACCGGCGCGGCCGGCGACCTGCACAATGGTTTGCGCCAGCCGTTCCGAGGCACGGAAGTCCGTGCTGAACAGGCCCTGATCGGCATTCAGCACCACCACCAGCGTCACATCCGGGAAGTGGTGGCCCTTGGTGATCATCTGCGTGCCCACCAGAATCCGCGCCTCTCCGCGCAGCACAGCGCCGGTCACGCGCTCGATGTCTTCAGCCGAGCGTGCGGTATCGCGATCAAGTCGCACCAGCGGCTGCCGCGGGAAGGCGCTGGTCAGTGTCTCTTCTACGCGTTCCGTACCCTGGCCCACCGGCTTCACGCCATAGCCGCAGCGCGGGCAGCGTTCCGGCAGCGGCTCGTCTGCCCCGCAGTGATGACAGCGCATGCGACCGGCACGCTGATGCACCGTCAGGCGGGCGTCACAGCTTTGACAGGGCGCAATCCAGCCGCAGGAGGTGCACAGTAGCGTGGGCGCGAAGCCGCGTCGGTTGATGTACACCAGCACTTGGCCGCCGCTGCCCAGATGTCGTTCGATGGCCTGCGTGGCGGCCGAAGAAAGCCCCGCATGCACGGCCTGCGTTCGCAGGTCGATCAGCGCCAGACGCGGTGCCGGAGACTGATCCGCGCGGCGTGGCAGCACGAAGCGCTGGTAGCGTCCAGCGCGCGCGTTCTGCAGTGTCTCGAGGGCTGGTGTTGCTGAGCCCAGCACCACGGGAATGTCCAGTTGCTGCGCGCGCCGCACAGCTAGATCCCGCGCCGAGTATCGACAGCCCCCGTCTTGCTGCTTGTAAGAGCTGTCGTGCTCCTCGTCGACGACGATCAAACCTAAATCATGAAGTGGCGCAAATACGGCTGAACGTGTGCCGATCACGATACGCGCACGGTCCTGCCAGGCGCTGCGCCAGGCGGCGAGCCGTTCAGCGTCGCCAAGCGCCGAATGCAGCAGTGCCAGCGGCACATCGAAACGGCTGCGGAATCGTTCCACTAGCTGCGGCGTGAGCCCGATCTCCGGTACCAGCACCAGCGCCGAGCGACCGCGCGCCAGCGCAGCGGCCACCGCCTGCATGTACACCTCGGTCTTGCCGCTGCCGGTCGCGCCCTGCAACAGGATGCTGCTGAAGCCGCCGGCGGAAGCGATGGCATCGACGACCTGTCGCTGGGCGTCAGTCAGGCCGGGCCCCGATGCCGATCGCCGCGCCGCGTCTGTGATGGCCTGTGTGCTGGCCGAACCATCCTGCGGCGCGGCCACCTGTGACTCGAGCTCGAGCCGTTCCACCCAGCCGCGATTGCGCAGCTCGCGCGCCGCCGGAGCCCAGTTAGGCAGCATCGAGTCGAGTCGCGCGGTTGGGAGGCCGCCGCCCGCCGCCAGCAACTGTTGCCAGACCAGAAGTTGCCGCGGTGCGCGTTGCAGCGTTGCTGTCGCCTCGCTTTGCGCCGCGTGCCCGGATGCGGTGATTCGCAGATGGGATTCCAATGCGTGGGCGCTGCCGCCTGAGCGCAGGCTCACGGGCAGCGCACCGAACAGAACCTCTCCGGGCGGGTGGTGGTAGTAGTCTGCCGCCCACATCAGGAGCGACAGCAGATGGGCATCGAGCACGGGCACAGCGTCCAGCACTGCTGCGACGGGACGCAGCCGCGAGCTGTCCATGGAGGACTGTGCCGCGTGGGCGGTGATCAGCCCAACGGCGTGTCCTCGGCCCACCGGCACGCGCACTCTCGCCCCGACGGACAGTTCCACAGCCTTGCAGCCGGGGGGCGGCAGGTAGTCCAGCGCAGTGCGCAGCGGCCGGTCGATGACCACCTTCAGAATGCCCGCGAGGACTGTGTCGGAATGCGCTGGACTGGACACGAGAGTTAATTCAGATCAATAAGTTGTAGATGAAAACGGCGTCGGCCACGGGGCGCCGTCAACCCGGCCGCCGGCCGGCCGTTGGCAGGAGTCGAACCGGTGAGATAGAGGAATAGGGTTCCATGAGAGTGTTTGCTACTCTCCACCTTCTAGACAGCCGGTGTACTTCTGGCCAGGGAAGAGTGTTTGGAAGAGTCGACGCAGGCACATTCGCGGGAGCTGGATCGTTTTCTGGCCGAAGTGGAAAGCAAGGCCTTTAGGATCGCACAGAT
>CAYFPW010000033.1:0-11497 GCA_964345055.1 uncultured Steroidobacteraceae bacterium
GCAACCAATACCCACATTCGCCGCGACATGGTGGAGAAGTGGCCGGGCGAGAAGATCATCATCGAGGGCCATGATATCGATGAGGGCGTGGTCTACGACCACAATGGCGTGAAGGTCACGGCGTTTCGCGTGGCCCATGAACCCGTCGCGCCCGCCTATGGTTATCGGGTCGATTACGCCGGTCATTCGGTGGTGGTCTCCGGGGACACTCGTCCGTCGGACAACCTCGTCAAATTTTCAAAGGGCGTCGACGTGCTGATCCATGAGGTGTTCGGCGCCGGCGCCGGTGCCGCAGCTCGCGGTGGCGCGGGTCCGCTGCCGCCACCGCCGGGCGAAGGTGCAACTGCACAGCGCGGTGGTGCGCCGGCGGCCTACCACACCTCGCCGGAGGAAGCGGCCGGGGTCTTCAAACGTGCCGCGCCGCGTCTGGCGGTCTATTCACACATTGCGCCCAATCCCTTCGACCCCACGGAGCGCACGCGTGCAGCGGGTTATGACGGCCCGCTGCAGGTGGGCAAGGATCTGATGGTGATCACCATCGGAGAAAACATCGGGGTGAAGTGATCGGGCGTGATGCGGGCTTCTTACTGAATCGTCCAACTATCGGCGATCTCGCGGTTGACGTGCCCTGCGGTTTCGCAGCTCTGAGTAAAGCTGGGGTTGGTGCAGGTCGGTAACCAGGCCCGCACATACTCGGTGGTCACGCCATTGGGAGTGACGGTCACCCGCAGGTGGCCACTGTTGTCACGAATCACAGTGCCGTACAGCCCCGGCGATATGTAGCCGCCTTGCTTGGCGTTGCCGGCAGTGAATGAGCTGTTGGTGTCCTTGGCGCTGGGCTGAGGCACTTCCTGATAGATGATCCCGTCCAGTACCTGCTTGGCATACAAGTGATCATGGCCATGGAAGACAGCCGTGACACGTTTATCCACGAGCAGCTGGTGGATCGGCTTGGCCCAACCGGTGTGGTTGTTGGTTCCGTTGGTGAAGAAGCCGTCGGTGAGGTCGGAGTTCTTGCCGCCCCACTCAAAGTACTTGGCTGCTTCGGCGCCGCCGCGCATCAGCCCGCCCGGCGAGGTGGGGTCGGGGACGACGGTCTCCTTGCCCGAGGTCGGATTACCACCCACGAGATTGTGCGTGAAAATGAATTTGTACTTGGCCGTCGTGTTGGTCAGTACATTGGTCAGCCAGTCATACTGGGCTTTGCCCAGTGACATATTCCATGCGGTGCTGGTTTCGTTGGTCGCTTTGGCCGAATTCCAGTACGGATCCAGCACCACGAACAGCGCATCGCCCCATTCCCACGAGTAATAAGCTCCGCGCTGCTGGTTCAGGACCGGATCGGTGCTGGTATCGCCCGAGTAGAAGCCGCTGCTATTTGTGAGATCGCTGGCGAAGTAACTCCTGCGAGCTGAGGTTGCCCACAGCGGCAGCGTGTACGGCGGCGGCTTGGTGTTGTTGGGTGACTGGTTGGCGATGTATCCCGCCTCGCCCTCATGGTTGCCATTGACCAGGAACAGCGGTACTGAATTGGCAGCCAGTCCAAGGTAGGGGAGCTCGTACTTGTAACGAGCCAGTACGTCTGCCTGATTGGTGGCGGGATTGAAGGGACTGTTGGTGTTGACGGTATCCAGCGCGGTGATCCATTTCTCCGTCATAAATGTGTCGCCCAGATCGATCAGGAAGTCCGGGGCATCGGTCAGGATGTTGCGCAGTGTCTGACGGAAGAGATCCGGGTCGCTGAGGAAATCCAGATGTGAATCGGCTTGGATGTCAAAGGTGAAGGTGGATCCCTTTGGTCTGGCGGTGCGGAAACGGTACTCGGGCGACTGCGCCGCCACGCTCGTGCCGGACAGCAGATTGACGCGATAGTAGTACTGGGTATTGGAGCTCAAGCCGCTCAGAGGGATGGTGAGCGCCGTATCGGCCACGAGAGTGCTAGCTGCCGTCGTGCGGGTGTAGTTGCCCGAGGTGGTGCCGTAGCTGACTGTGACGCTGCCGCCCTGAGTGGCGTTGTACACATTCATGACGATGCTGCTGGCTGTGGGGCCGCCGAGCACGATGTTGGGGGAGAAGGGCGCGCAGCTCACCTGAATATTGAGGATGTTGTTGCTGCTGATCGTGCCGGTGGCGTTGCTTAGAGTGCAGACCAGATTGCTCGGGTCACTGACCTTGGTGACGGTGTAAGTTGCGCCGTTCGCCAGACGTGTCGTGAAAGCGAACGACGTAGCTCCGCTATTGATCGTGATGGTCTCTGTTCCATTTAGCGACAGCTGCAGTGAGCCACTGGTCAGTCCCGAGATGGCGCTGGTTCCCGAGCCACCAATGGTGTAGCCGGTGGCGCTGCTGCTGGATGAGGAGCTACCGCCCGAACCCGTCGATACGGGTCCGCGAACCACCAGCACATATTCCAGTGAGGTCTTGGCGGTGTAGGAAACGAGACCGTTATAGATGTCGTGCAGGTCCCAGGCGATGGTGCCGTCTGTGCTCTGGGTTGTTGATGACCAGAATGTTCCCACCGAGCCCGAAGAGCCGGGTGTCTTGGTGCTGTACGAGGGCAGGTCAGAGAGATTGGTGAAAGCGGTTGTATTGAGAGTGGGGCCGAAGCGCTTGACATCGACGAGGGAAAACAGCTCGCGGATGTTGGGCAGTCGCCAATCAGACTTGCCTGCAAAGCCACCTGAGGCATTCAGTGAGTTGACGTAGGCTAGGGCGCCTTCCCAAGTGTAGCTGGTCGGTGATTTCGTCTTCTTCCAAACGAGACCCGTGTAGTTATCCGTGGTTGTGCCGTCGCCATTGTCAATGTACCGAAAAGCGGGGAAGGGTACGGGTGTTGCGATGTTCCTGACGCATCGCGCATTGAAGAATGTTGGCTTGGCCCCTTTGCCGGTGTCCAGCGACTGATTCTGAAGATGATTGCCAATGCCGCCGCCTGCGTTGCTGGCCCACTCGGTTGCTGTCGCGCTGCTGGTATCGGAGGCGCCGCTGTCACTGCTCCACCAGTAGGAGCCGGAGACATAGGTCGCGTCCGTATAGGGCGGACTTGTTTGTACCAGCGGAGTCTTGTTCACCAAAAATAACGGGTGCAGTGCAGGGTGGCTGGTATCGAAATAATTGATGTTGAAGATCTCGTAGGCCGTTGGCAGCCGCCAGTCGCTGTAGCCGCCAATCCTCAAATTCGTGCAATACGTGGCCGCGACCTTGAAATCGATCTCGCCGCTGTCCGACTGTTGCCACATCAGCCCGGTAACGTTATCGGTGATTGTGCCGTTGCCGTTGTCCTTGTAGGACGGCGGGTTGATGGTGGTGTCTGAGTCCTCACCGGGCGTGGAAGTGTAGTTTCCGGTCTGGCCGGTGTCCGGCAGCTTCATGGGCAGGGCCTGACTGCTGGAGCTGCTGCTAGATGTGCTGCTGCTTGAACTGCTGCTGGCGCTTGAGCTGCTACTGATTGAGCTTGAGCTGCTGCTAGAGCTTGAGGTACTTGAGCTTGAGCTGACACTACTGCTGCTCGAGGTGCTGCTGCTGGAGCTTGAGATGGAGCTGCTGGAGGAGCTCGAGATGCTCGAGGTCGGCGCGCTACTTCCGCCACCGCCGCCGCAGGCCGAGAGGCCAAACAACCCGGTCAACATCAGTGTCAGGCCGGTCTTGCTACGCATCATCATGATTCCCTCATTCAGGCAAGTCGAGCTGCCGAAGATCCAAAACGGCTCGGGCGAATCTTACCGGCTGTACAACGCGGCAGGGCATAGAAGATTACCGGGACTGTGGGTTTCAAACCTGTCGATCGGTCTGTCGCTGATGCCGGCGGCGGCGAAGTTGGCTACCATTCAGCCACCCCCATGGAGACCAACGATTCACAGGTGCCGCGCGCTGCGCCTACGGCCGGGGAGCTGAATGTCCAGCTTCGGCTCGTTTCCGAGCATCTCGCCCGCGTAGTCGGAGGTCCGCCGATCCAGTTGCCGAGCTATCCTCTGGTCGCGCTGCAGGCGCAGCGCATCCTGATGGATCCCAATACCGGGCTCGAGCGACTGCTGGGCGTGATTTCCAGCGAGCCTGTATTTGCGGCGAAAATCGTCTCAATGGCCAATTCGGCCGCGCTCAATCGTCCGGGGCAGCGTGTTACCAGTCTGCGCGCCGCTGTCAGCCGTCTGGGCTTCGACGCCCTGCGCACAGCAGCCGTCAGTTTTGCGCTGGCGCAGCTGCGCAGTGCTGCGGCTTATCGTGGTATTGCCCAACCGGTGAAGGAGCTGTGCGAAGCCGGCGTCGAAGTGGGCGTGCTGGGTTTTGTGCTGGCGCGCTACACGCGCGCTGCATCGCCCGATACGGCGCTCCTCGCTGGTCTCGTGGCAGGCGTAGGCAAGCTTTACATACTTACCCGCGCGGAGGAGTTTCCGGTGTTGTTCGCCAACTCATGGATGCGGCGTGAACTCTTCCAGAGCTGGCATGCGCAGCTGGCCAGTCGCGTGCTGGAGAACTGGCAAATGCCGCCGGAGATCGTGGCTGCAGTCGCGGGGATGGATCGTGCGGGCACCGAAACCAGGGCAGCGCCAAAGTTGGCTGATGTGCTGGCCTGTGCGCAGCTTATTCGCGAGCTGCAGCAGCGGCCCGATGAGCTCGCCCTTGCGCTCTTCGCCAGTCAGGCGGCGCAGCAGCTGTCGCTGACGCCGGAAGTCTGCGACCGTCTGCTGAAGGAGTCCCTGACTGAGCGTGCTCAGCTGGCCAGCGCGCTCGTCCAATGAGCTGGTTGCTGCCATCTCCGTTAACATCGCGACAGTCTGATGCCGGAGGGTTCTCATTTGTCTCGTATGCGACCTGCATCGCGCCGCGTGGCGCTGATTGTTGCGGCTGCATTTTTCATGCAGCTGCTCGACGGTGCGATCATGAATACGTCGCTGCCACAGATGGCTGCCTCCTTCGGCGTGCTGCCGCTCGATCTGAGCGTTGGCATCACCTTGTACATGCTGAGTGCGGCGGCCTTCGTCCCGATCAGTGGCTGGCTGGCGGACCGGCTTGGGCCGCGTCGTGTTTTTCTTTGCGCAATCCTGGCGTTCACGGCCGCGTCTCTGGCTTGCGGTTTGGCGCAGACATTGCTGCAGTTCGTGATCGCGCGTGCGCTGCAAGGCGTGGCTGGCGCCATGATGGTGCCGGTGGGGCGGCTGATCGTGCTGCGCGGCTCAGAGCGTAGTGAGCTGGTCTACGTCACAGCGCTGCTTACTTGGCCGGCGCTCTCAGCGCCCATCATCGGACCGGCGCTCGGTGGCTATCTCACTGCCTATCATTCATGGCGTTGGAATTTCTTCATCAACGTGCCGTTGGGGCTGGCCGGCCTGCTGCTGGTGATGCGTTATGTGCCCGTCAGCAAGGCGGAGCACCGACATCCGCTGGACTGGCCAGGGTTCATTCTCAGCGCGCTGGCCATGGTGCTGTTGCTCTATGGTCTGGAATTGCTGTCACATCTGCACAGTGGTTGGCTCTGGCAGGACTGGGCACAACCGGCGGCTTTGATTGTTGTAGGTGCCATCGCCCTGGCGTTGTCGATTCGTCACCTTCAGCGCAGCGAGCGACCTCTTCTCGATCTATCGGCGGCAACAGTGCAGACTTTCCGTATCGCGACACTCACAGCCGGCGTGGCCTACCGTATCGCCATACAGGCGACGCCGTTCCTGCTGCCGCTACTCTTCCAGCTGGGCTTTGGTCTGGACGCGTTGCAGGCTGGCAGTCTGCTGCTGCTGTACTTCGCGGGCAACATGGGCATGAAGCCCTTCACGACCGCCATTCTCCGTCGCTTCGGATTTCGGCAGGTCATGATGTACAACGGCTTTCTTTTAGGGGTGTCGGTCATCGTGTGCAGTGCATTGAGTGCACACATTTCGCACTGGATCCTCGCGCCGGTTCTGGTGCTGGCGGGTGCCACGCGCTCGATGCACATGACGGCGATGAACACGCTGGCATTCGCGGACATCACGCCTCAACAGAAGAGTACCTCCTCGACTCTGGTGGCGGTCATCGATCAGTCAGCGGTGGTCATGGCCGTTGCGCTGAGCACGCTCGTTCTGAACCTGGCACTGATGAGCACGTCCGGGCACCTCATCGGTGCGCGTGAGCTGCATATCGGTCTGATCTGTGCGGGCCTGCTGGCCATGCTCGCCGCGCCGGCCTATGCGCGGCTGCCGCGCACCGCTGGCGCCGAAGTCAGCGGACACCGGGGGTAGTGGTGGAGCCCGCTCTTCAGACGCTGTGGTCCCAGGGCCTGCGGCTGAACTACGTCGACTGGGGTAATCCAGCGGCACCGACGCTGCTGCTGGTGCACGGGGGCGAGGACCATTGCCGCAGCTGGGACTGGATTGCGCAGCGCTTTCGCGGTGACTGGCATGTGGTGGCGCTAGACCTGCGCGGTCATGGCGACAGCGACTGGTCCAACAGTGGCGACTATTCCATCGCCGGCTATCTCTCCGATGTCGCGGCGATGGTCGAACATCTAGGGCCGGTGACGCTGGTCGGTCATTCGCTGGGCGGCATTGTGGGACTTCGTTACGCCGGCCTGTTTCCGGAGCGGGTGCGCAGTGTGGTGTCTATCGAGGGCCTCGGTCATTCCCCGCAGGTGCTGCAACAGCGCCATGCGGTCAGCACTGCCGATGCGCTCCGTCACTGGTTGGCCGAGCGCACCCGCTTGGGGGCGCGCAATGAACGCACGCTGTCGTCGCTGCAGTTGGCGTGCGATCGGCTGCATGCTCGCAACCCATACCTCAGCACGGATCAGGCCTGGCACCTGACTCGTCACGCTGTGCGCATGCGGGCCGATGGACGCTTGAGCTGGAAGTTCGATTATCGGGTTCGTGCCCGTGTGCCCTATGACTTGTCGCTGGAAGAGGTGGCCAGCCTGTGGACACGGATCGCTTGCCCGACGCTGCTGATCTGGGGCACGCGCTCACCGCTGACCAATCCTGCGGAGGACGGTCGGTTGCGTCATTTTCGCCATGCGCATATCGAGTGTGTGGCGGGTGCCGGGCATTGGGTCCAACATGAGCGACTGGACGCCGTGTCGGGCCTGCTGGCGGCGCATCTGGCGCCCTGACAGAGGCTTACGCCCCGCAGTGACACGCCGATGACATTCGCCCAGGGAGCCGTCGCTACCCTTGCGGCCGTGTCACTGCGCCAGCTCCATATCCTCCATTCCAATGAGGCCCTGCCGACCCTGCCCGATGCTTTTACGGCGGTAGCGCAGAGCGGCGAGGCATTGGTGCTGCATACCTGTCAGCGCATCGTAGTGCTGGGTTGTCTGGCCGAAACCGTTCAGTCATTGCGCGCACAGCTCCCGGCCGGTGTGCATTGCGAGCTGCATGAAGGCGCAGCCGCCTATGAGTTGTTGCTGCGCCTCGCCTGTGGACTGGAGAGCCGGTTGGCCGGCGAGACGGAAGTCTTCGGTCAGTTCAAACAGTGCTGGCTCGATTTCTCAGCGCGCCGCTCAGAGCTGGCGAGCCATGTCTCGGGCCTGATGCAGACGCTGTTTCGCGATGTCAAAGAGATTCGCTCCCGTTATCTGACGGGAACAGGTAGTGCCTCATACGGTTCACTAGTGCGCCGCGTGCTCGCCGCTCCAGCGAGTCTTGCAGCGATGGGCTCTGACAATGCGCCGGTGCTGCTGGTCGGTGCCGGACAGTTGGCCCAGTCCGTGGCGCCTTGGCTGAAGGGCTCGGAACTTTGGATCTGGAACCGCAGTGCCGAGCGTGCCGAGGCGCTGGCGGCTGAACTGCGTCGTCGTGATGAGCAGCGAGTGGTGCGTGTGCTGCCATCCACCGTCGAGGCGGAACTGGCTGCCTGGCGTTCAGCCCGAGATGTGATTGTCTGTATTCCGCCGGACCGCGCGCGCGATCCGGATCGTGTAGCGGCGTGGAGTCATCCGCGTGGCGAGCGTGGCCAGCTGGTTCACCTGGGCTTCAGTGATCTGCCGGCCCGCGATGAGGACTCGGCAGCCTGGCGCGTGGTGGATCCTCTGCTGCATCTGGGTCATCTGTTCGAGATGCTGCGCGCGAGCAATGAACAGCGTGCGGCGCAGCTCGATCAGGCGCGCCGCGCCTGTGCCGACAAGGCGCTGCAGGCACTGGCCCCGCGGCCGGCGATCATCGCTGGCATGATCGGCCGCAGCGCCGGCTCGCGTTCGCATTCCTGACCTGATGGCTTCGCGCCTGTTAAGGCTGGGAACGCGGCGCTCGGCGCTGGCGCGTGCTCAAAGTGCTCAGGTCGCACGGCGCCTCGAGCAGTTGCATCCCGGTCTGACCGTCGAGCTGGTGGGTATCGATACCCGTGGCGATCGCATTCTCGACCAACCCTTGTCCAAGATCGAGGGCAAGGAATTCTTCACCGCTGAGATCGATGCGGCACTGCTGCGCAATGAGGTCGATTTCACGGTGCATTCGTACAAGGATCTGAGTCTCGATCGTCCGCCTGAACTGGTTCAGGCAGCAATTCCACGGCGAGAAAATCCACGCGACATCGTGCTGTTCGCAGCCGATGTGCCTGAGCGTCTGCGTGCGGGTGAGGTGCTGCGCATCGGCACGTCTTCGCCGCGGCGTGCTGCGTTCCTGCCGGAGTTTCTGCAGCGCGCGTTGCCCGGAGGTGGGGCGCGCGTTGAATTGGCTGAGTTGCGTGGCAATGTCGACAGCCGGCTGCGCCGTCTTCGCGAGCCGCGCGGTTCAGAGCGTCAACTCGATGGCGTGGTGCTGGCTCTGGCTGGCCTGTCGCGATTGTGGCTGGACGAGGCCAGCGGTCGCGCGCTGCTGACTGAATTGCTGGCAGGCTTGCCGCGCATGGTGGTGCCGCTCACGGCCTGTCCCGCGGCACCGGCGCAGGGTGCGCTGGGAATCGAGTGTCGCGCCGATGATGCTGACGTGCGCGCCGTGCTCGCAGCGCTGGACGATGTACCGACCCGGCGTGCCGTGGCCGCCGAGCGCATGCTGTTGGCGGCGCGTGGCGGCGGTTGTCATCAGCAGTTTGGTGCTACCCAGGTGCATGTGCCTGGCCTGGGCGATCTGCTGCGCTGGCGCGAAGCTGGCGCCGGTGAGGCTGCCCAGCTGACATGGCAGCCCGAGTCGTCGCTGCCTGTCGCGGGTGTAGTGCGAGCCGCATGGGACGGTAGTGAGGCAGCGGCCCCGGTGCCGCTGCCGCTGACGGATGCGCCGCGGCGCACGGCCGCTGCACTCGCCGAGGCGCGCGCGGCCTTCATCACTCATCGCCATGCGTTGCCGGCCTACGACTCTTCGCTGGATGCCGTCGCAGTCAACCGCTGTGCGCACCTGTGGGTGCCTGGTACGCGAACTTGGTTTGAGCTGGCGCGTCGCGGTGTCTGGGTCGAAGGCTGTGCCGAAGGCCTGGGTTTCGATACTCTGGGGGAGACGCTGGCGGTACCCTTGTTGCAGTTGCCGGCGCTGTCGGAGTGGCTGGTGCTGACGCATGAGGCGGCTGTTGTGGGGTGGAGCGGCTGCCGCGCACTGGCTACCTACCGGAGCGATGGCGGGGCAGAGGGGCCCACTGCAGAGGTCTCGCATGTCTTCTGGCACAGCGCGGCGCAGTTTGCGCGCTGGCAGGCCGTGACCGGCGCGGATGTGCAGCATGCCTGTGCCGCCGGTCGCACTGCGGAGCGATTGCGTGCGGCGGGCGTGGCACGATTGACGGTGTTTCCATCGGTGAACGAATGGCGGCAATGGCTTAGACAGTGAACGTACGGAGCGGTCAGGGGAGTCTGAGCGTGTTGCCGGAACGGCGTGCGCGCTGGATCGCCGTCATCGTGGCGTTATGGCTGGTGCTATTGCTGGCGCTGGCGGCGTGGTGGTCGACGCTGGTCTATCGTCAGGCCCAGCGCATCGCCGAACTCGAATCTCTGGTAGGGCAGAGTGCGGGCATCACGGATGCGCAGTGGGACCGCACGCGTCTGATGCTAGTGGGCGAGGGCTCACTCTTCATGGCGATGCTGCTCGCGCTATCGGCTGCACTGGCGTGGCTGTATTGGCGCGAGAATCGCCGCGCGCGTGGCATGCAGGCTTTCTTTGCCAGCGTCACGCATGAGTTGCGCACGCCGCTGACGAGCATCCGTTTGCAGGCCGAGGCCATCGCCGAAGGCGATCAACGCGCCGAGCTGGCGCGTCGCCTGCTCGAGGATTCTCATCGTCTTGAATCGCAGATCGACCGGACGCTGGAACTGGCGCGTATTGAAGGGGGCGGTCCGCTGGCTGAACAGGCTATCCCGCTGCGTGGCTGGCTGGAGCATTGCGTCGCTCGTTGTATCGAAGCCCATGGTGACGCTTTGCAGGTGCACATTGACGTGGCGCCGGGTCTCCCGGCGATCCTGGCCGATGCCGGTGCGGTGCAGATGATTCTGCGTAATCTGCTGGAGAACACGGTACGACACAGCGGCGTCCGTCCCGCCACGGTGCACATCGTTGCGCGTGCCGGCGAGGGCGGCGTGGTGATCGAGTACCGAGACGACGGCCGCGGTGTGCAGGGCGATGTACGCGAGCTCGGTACATTGTTTGGTCGCGGTGGCGACTCGCGTGGCACCGGCGTCGGTTTGTATCTGGTGCGCGCCCTGATGCGCCGCATGGGTGGTCGGGTGCTTTTTCGCAGTGGTGAAGCGGGTGGCGGCTTCCAGGTGTTGCTGCAGTTCGCGGTGGCGGCTGAGTAGTTGCTCATGACGGGTGCACGCATCCTAGTGGTCGAAGACGAGCGCAATGTCGCCGAGACGCTGATCGAGCGCCTGCGCTCCGCCGGCTACGAAGTGCAGCACGCGCCCACGGCTGCTGTGGCGCGCGAACTGGCTGCCGTGCAGTCCTTTCACCTGATGCTGGTGGATGTCGGTCTTCCCGACGGCAACGGCTTTGAGCTCGCTCCCCAGTTGCGCGCGCTGCTGCCGCGTGCCGCGCTGTTATTCCTGACGGCGCACGGCAACCCGGAGGATCGCGTCCGTGGGCTGGAGCTGGGTGCCGATGATTATCTGACCAAACCTTTCCACTTCCGTGAGCTGTTACTGCGACTGCAGAACTGCCTCAAGCGGGCCGCGGAGCTCGCCGACGTGCCCGGCGAGATGCGCGGCGTGCAGCGCATCGGTCGCGCGCGCGTCGACTTCGAGCGCTATGCCGCTGAGGTGGACGGCCGCTGGCAGCCTCTGACGCATAAGGAGTGCGCGGTGCTGCGGCTTCTGGCCAGCCGGGCCGGCAAGGCGGTGAGCCGTGACGAGATTCTGGATCGCGCCTGGTCGGCGGATGAATTCCCGACCTCGCGTACCGTGGACAATTTCATCGTGCGGCTGCGCAAGCTGGTCGAGCCGGACGCGAATGAGCCGCAGGTGATTCGCAGCATCCGCGGTGTGGGCTATTTGTTGACGGAAACCAATCGTGAATGAAACTCTGCTGATGGCTGCGCTCGCGCGCCGCAATACCTCGCGTCCGCCAGTCTGGTTCATGCGCCAGGCGGGTCGCTATCACGCGCACTATCAGGCACTGCG
>CAYFPW010000034.1:0-7185 GCA_964345055.1 uncultured Steroidobacteraceae bacterium
GCCGTCCGGACGGCTCGCTCCTGCGGTTCGACGGCAACGCAGCCGTGTTGTTGTCGCCCAAGCTTGAACCGATCGGTACCCGTATTTTCGGGCCGGTTACCCGCGAGCTGCGTAATGCGCAGTTCATGAAGATCATCTCGCTGGCGCCGGAAGTGCTGTAAGCACGGCGCAGGCAGGAAAACAGACATGGAAAAGATCAGGAAAGGCGATCAGGTGGTGGTGCTCTCCGGGCGCGACAAGGGCCGCCGTGGCGCGGTCCTGCAGGTGCTGGAAGGCGAGCTGCTGGTCGAGAACATCAATCGCGTGAAGCGTCACACCAAGGGCAATCCGCAGACCGGCAAGGCCGGCGGGATCGTGGAGAAGGAGATGCCCCTGGCCGCGTCGAAGGTCGCGATCTGGAATCCGTCGTCCAAGGCCGCGGACCGCATCGGCATCAAGAAGCTCGCGGACGGGAAGAAAGTTCGTTTCTTCAAGTCTAACGGCGAAGTGGTCGACGCCTGAGCGGCGCAGGACAGAAGACAGAGACAATCATGGCAAGACTGCAACAGCTGTACCGCGATAAGCTCGTTTCCCAGCTCAAGAGCGAGCTTGGACTCAATAACACCATGCAGGTACCGAAGATCACAAAGATCACGGTCAACATGGGTGTTGGCGAGGCCGTGGCCGATCGCAAGGTGATCGATGCCGCGGTGAACGATATGACCAAGATCACCGGCCAGAAGCCGATGCTCTGCAAGGCGCGCAAGGCGATTGCGTCCTTCAAGCTGCGCGAGGGTCTCGCGATCGGCTGCAAGGTTACGCTGCGCGGTGAGCGCATGTACGAGTTCCTAGACCGCCTGATCACTGTCGCGATGCCGCGCATCCGCGATTTCCGTGGTGTTTCGCCGCGCGCCTTCGATGGACGTGGCAACTACACGCTCGGCATCAAGGAACAAATCATTTTTCCAGAGATCCAGTACGACACCATCGACCAGCTGCGCGGCATGGATATCACCATCACGACGACGGCCAGCGATGACAAGCAGGGCCGCGCGCTGCTGCAGGCTTTCAACTTTCCTTTCCGCAAGTAACGCGGAAACAAAGGTAGACGTATGGCCAAGACCAACATGATCGAACGGGACAAGCGCCGGCTCCGGACCGCGAAGAAGTACGCGGCGGTGCGGGCCAAGCTGAAGGAGACCATCCGCAGCCCCAAGTCCTCGCCGGAAGAACGTGCCGCAGCCCAGGTGAGTCTGCAGCAGTTGCCGCGCGACGCCAGCCCGACCCGGCAGCGCAAGCGTTGCCAGATCACCGGCCGTTCGCGTGGTGTGTATCGCAAGTTCGGTTTGGCGCGTACAAAAATCCGCGAAGTCGCGGCGCGCGGTGAAATTCCGGGTCTCGCCAAGGCGAGCTGGTAGGAGCCTGAACGATGAGCATGACTGATCCGGTGGCCGACCTGCTTACCCGCATCCGCAATGGGCAAAGCGCCGGCAAGACCAGTGTTTCAATGGACGCATCGAAGCTGAAGAGCTCGATCCTCAAGGTTCTTCTGGACGAAGGCTATATCGCTGGGTTCCAGGTGAGCGCCGATGCCAGGAAGCCGCAGTTGAGCGTGGAGCTCAAGTACTTCGATGGGCGGCCTGTTATTGATCGACTCGAGCGTGTCAGCCGTCCAGGCCTGCGGATTTACCGCGGCAAGGATGAGCTGCCCAAGGTGCTGGGCGGCATGGGTACGGTGATCGTCTCTACGCCCAAGGGTGTGATGACTGACAAGGCTGCGCGTGCCATCGGGCAGGGCGGCGAGGTGCTGTGCATCGTGGCCTGAGGCCGCGCGCACGCAACAGGAAACTACTATGTCCAGAGTCGCAAAGAAGGTGATCGATCTGCCCAGCGGAGTCACGGTGAACGTGGCGGGCAATGTCGTGACCGTCAAAGGTGCCAAGGGCTCGCTGAGCCTCGCACTCACCGACGGCGTCGGCATCGAGCAGGTCGACAAGCAGATCACTGTGAAGTTCCAGCAGGAAGGGCAGTTGGGCGATGCGGGCGCGGTGCGCGTCCGTGCCGGTACGACTCGTGCTCATCTTGCCAACATGATTCATGGCGTGAGCAAGGGCTACGAGAAGAAGCTCGAGCTCGTCGGCGTCGGTTACCGTGCTGCGGTCACCGGCAAGTCGCTGGGTCTGACGCTGGGCTTCTCACATCCGGTGAATTTCCCGGTGCCCGAGGGCATCACGATCGAGACACCCAGCCAGACCGAGATCCTGGTGAAGGGCATGGATCGTCAGCTGGTTGGGCAGACCGCGGCTGAGATTCGCTCGATCCGTCCGCCGGAGCCTTATAAGGGCAAGGGCGTCCGTTACTCGGATGAACAGATCTCCCTGAAGGAAGGGAAGAAGAAGTAATGAGCACCGAAAAGAAAGAGCGCCGACTGCGCCGCGCTTCCAAGACGCGCGCCATGATCCGCGAGCAGGGAGTTGCCCGCCTGACGGTGCATCGCACCCCCCGTCATATCTATGCGCAGGTGTTCGACTCACAGGGTGCCAAGGTGCTGGCCTCGGCCTCCACCGTGCAGGAAGATCTGGCCAAGGGTCTGAAGGGCACCGGCAACATCGCTGCCGCAGCAGCTGTCGGACGCGCGATCGCCGATCGTGCCAAGGCTGCAGGCATCACTCGCGTGGCCTTCGACCGCGCTGGATTCCAGTACCACGGCCGCGTGAAGGCGCTGGCCGAGGCCGCGCGCGAAGCCGGCCTCGAACTCTGATTCACGGGACGCAAGCATGGCAAGAATCGAAAAGTCTCAGAGCGCCGACGAATTCGTCGAGAAGCTGGTCGCCGTCAACCGCACGGCCAAGGTCGTCAAGGGTGGCAAGCAGTTCGGCTTCACCGCGCTGACGGTCGTCGGTGATGGCGCCGGCCGCGTTGGCTTCGGCTTCGGTAAGGCACGTGAAGTGCCCGTCGCGATCTCCAAGGCCATGGCCCAGGCTCGCAAGAACCTGGTCACTGTCAGCCTCAACAACGACACACTGCATTACGCGGTGAACGGTTCCCATGGCGCGACGCGTGTGTTCATGCAGCCTGCCTCGGGCGGTACCGGCGTCATCGCTGGTGGCGGCATGCGCGCAGTGCTCGAATGCGCCGGCGTGCGCAACGTTCTGGCCAAGAGCTATGGCTCGCGCAACCCGATCAACGTGGTGCGCGCGACTGTCAACGCACTGGCGCGGGTTGCATCGCCTGACCGCATTGCGGCCAAGCGCGGCAAGAGCCTCGAAGACATCCTGGGTTGAAAATCATGACTGCCAGCAACAGCAACGGAAAGCTCAAGGTCACACAGCTGCGCAGCTCCCATGGCCAGCTGGCCAGTATCGCTGCGTCGGTACGCGGGCTCGGGCTGCGTCGCCGGCATCACTCGGTTACGGTGAGCGATACACCGGAGAACCGCGGCATGATCAATGCTGCGCGTCACATGCTGAAGGTGGAGCGGATCTGAAATGCGACTGAATACCATCAAGCCCGGTCCCGGATCCCGTCGTCCCCGCCTGCGCGTGGGTCGTGGCGCTTCGGCTGGCCAGGGCAAAACCAGCGGCCGCGGCGTCAAGGGTCAGCGCGCCCGTAAGGGTGGCTATCACAAGGTCGGCTTCGAAGGCGGTCAGATGCCGCTGCAGCGTCGCCTTCCGAAGGTCGGCTTCCGCTCGGCCATCAAGCGCTTGCACGCCGAGGTCCGTCTGCATGAGCTAGCGCTCGTTGACGCGGCTGTCATCGATCTGGCCGCGCTGAAGGCGCGTAACCTGGTGCCCGCTCACACCGAGCAGGCCAAGGTCATGCTGTCGGGCGAGCTGAAGAAGGCCGTGACGCTCAAGGGCATCGCGGTGACCAAGGGCGCACGTGCTGCGATTGAAGCGGCCGGCGGCAAGGTCGAGGCCTGATGGCCGGACCAGCACAAATGAACCCGGCGGCTGCGCTGGCTGAGGCTGGGCGCCTCGGCGAGATTCGCAGTCGTCTGTTGTTTTTGCTGGGCGCTCTGATCGTATATCGCATCGGCACGTACATTCCCGTGCCGGGCATCTCGCCCTCGGCTGTGGCGAGCTTCTTCAATGACAAGTCAAGCACCATCCTTGGCATCGTCAACATGTTCGCCGGCGGCGCGCTCTCGCGCATGTCCATCTTTGCGATGGGTGTTATGCCGTACATCTCGGCGTCCATCATCATTCAGATGCTCGGCATGGTGGTGCCGACGCTGATGGAGTACCGCAAGGAAGGCGAGGCCGGCCGGCGCAAGACTGCCCAGCTGACCCGCTACGGCACCCTAGGTCTGGGTCTGTTCCAGTCCTTCGGTGCAGCAGTCGCGCTGCAGAAGGGCGGATTGGTGCTGACGGGTGGCTATCAGTGGCTGATCGTTGCCGTGGTGGTCATGACGACGGGAACGATGTTCCTGATGTGGCTTGGTGAGCAGATCACTGAGCGCGGCATCGGCAACGGCATTTCCATGATCATCCTGGCCGGTATCGTCGCGGGAGTGCCACGTGCGATCGGTCAGATGATGACCGCCGTCTCCACGGGTGAAATGCAGCCGCTGTTTGCAATCGTGTTGATTGCGATTGTGATCGGCGTGACGGCTTTCTGCGTGTTCGTCGAGCGCGCCCAGCGACGCATCGCGGTGCACTACGCGAAGCGCCAGGTCGGCCGCAAGATGTATGCGGGCCAGAGCACCCATCTGCCGTTCAAGCTCAACATGTCAGGCGTGATTCCTCCGATCTTCGCCTCGAGCCTGCTGCTCTTCCCGGCGACGATCTCCAGCTTCTTTGCTACCGGCAATGACTCCAAGTTTGGCTTCGCTCTGCAGAGCATTGCCGCAGCGCTGAATTACGGCCAGCCGCTGCATCTGGTGTTGTACGCGCTGCTCATTCTTGGCTTTGCGTTCTTCTACACCGCGCTCGTGTTCAATGCTCGCGAGACAGCTGACAATCTAAAGAAAAGCGGCGCGTTCATTCCGGGTATCCGCCCTGGTCAGCAGACCGGCGAGTACATCGACAAGGTGTTGACGCGCCTGACGCTGTGGGGGGCGGTCTACATCGTGGCCGTCTGCTTGTTGCCTGAATTTCTTTATTCGAACGGGAAGGGTGTCCCGTTCCAGTTCGGCGGCACTTCGCTGCTGATCGTAGTAGTGGTGGTGATGGACTTCATGGCGCAGCTTTACGCGCATTCCATGTCGCACCATTATCCGGGGCTCATGAAAAAGGCGAATCTGCTGGGAGCTGGCCGCGACGGCCAGGGTTAGCGATGAAAGTACGTCCATCCGTCAAGAAGATCTGCAAGAACTGCAAGATCGTGCGCCGTCGCGGCGTGGTCTATGTCATTTGTTCCGACGCTCGCCACAAGCAGCGTCAGGGCTAAGCGGGAAGAGGAAAGCACATGGCACGCATTGCCGGCATCAACATTCCGATGAACAAGCACATCAGCATCGGGCTGACGCACATCTATGGCGTTGGCAAAAATCGCGCTCAGCTGATTCTCGAGGGTGCTGGTATCGCGCCGAACACGCTGGTGCGCAATCTGACCGAGGCAGAGATCGCTGCGATCCGCTCTCAGGTGGCGAAGTTCGCCGTCGAAGGCGATCTGCGCCGCGAAGTGTCGATGAACATCAAGCGCTTGATGGACCTCGGTACTTGGCGCGGCATGCGGCATCGTCGTGGTCTGCCGGTTCGTGGACAGCGGACGCGCACCAATGCGCGCACGCGCAAGGGTCCGCGCAAGCAGGCAGTGAAGCTCAACGCGCCTCCGGGCAAGGCGTAATGGCGCGGCGCGCCGTTACCTAACAGGGAACAGATCATGGCTGAACAGAAACCCCAAGCGAATAACCCCGCTTCGCAGGCGGCTGCCGCTGCCAAGAAGCCCAAGAAGGCCCGGAAGAACGTGCTCGATGGAATCGCGCATGTTCATGCGTCCTTCAACAATACGATCATCACGATCACTGACCGGCAGGGGAATACGCTGTCTTGGGCGACCTCCGGCGGCTGCGGTTTCCGCGGCTCGCGCAAGAGCACGCCGTTCGCTGCGCAGGTGGCCGCTGAGAAAGCGGGTGTTGCTGCTCAGGAGCACGGCTTGAAGAATGTCGAGGTGCGCGTCGCTGGTCCCGGACCTGGTCGCGAGTCTGCTGTCCGCGCGCTCAACGGCTGCGGGCTGAAGATCACCAGCATCGAGGACGTGACACCCATTCCGCACAACGGCTGCCGTCCGTCGAAGAAGCGCCGCGTCTAATCGCTGGCGCCCAATCAGGATTTCCAGGAAGAAAAGACAATGGCGCGATACATCGGTCCCAAGTGCAAGCTCTCCCGCCGCGAGGGCACTGACCTGTTCCTCAAGAGCGCGGTCAAGCCGCTCGAGAGCAAGTGCAAGCTTCAGGTGCCGCCTGGCGGCGTGAAGGGCGAGCGTCGTACGCGCCTGTCCGACTACGGCCTGCAGCTGCGCGAGAAGCAGAAGCTCCGCCGCATGTACGGCGTGCTCGAGCGTCAGTTCCATGGTTACTACGTCGAGTCCACGCGCCGTTCGGGCGCAACCGGCGAAAATCTGTTGAAGATGCTGGAATGCCGTCTGGACAATATCGTCTATCGCATGGGGTTTGCCGCGACGCGTGCCGAGGCACGTCAGCTGGTGAGTCACAAGGCGATCGAGGTCAATGGCCAGGTGGTCACTGTTCCTTCTTATCAGTGCAAGGCCGGCGACATCGTTCAAGTTCGGGAGAAGTCACGCAAGCAGTTGCGTATTCAGGGCGCGCTGGCGATTGCCGCGCAGTCCGGCTTCCCGGATTGGGTCGATGTGAACGACAAGGAGATGCGCGGCGTGTTCAAGCAGGTGCCGGCACGAGATGAAGTGCTGCCGGACATCAACGAGAACCTGGTCGTCGAGTTGTATTCGAAGTAAGGGTGGTGACATGCAAGCAGTAACCGAATTCCTCAAGCCGCGTGTCGTCAAGGTGCAGCCCGTTGCGCCGCGTCAGGCGCGCGTGGTGATCGAGCCCTTCGAACGCGGCTTTGGTCACACGCTGGGCAACGCGCTTCGTCGTGTGCTGCTGTCGTCCATGCCGGGCGCTGCCATCACAGAAGTTGAAATCGAAGGCGTGCTGCACGAGTACACCAGCATCGATGGCGTCCAGGAGGACGTGGTCGAGGTGCTGCTGAACCTCAAGCAGGTCGCGCTGCGCATGCATTC
>CAYFPW010000034.1:7285-11483 GCA_964345055.1 uncultured Steroidobacteraceae bacterium
GCGCGCGTCGAACAGCGTACCGATCTGGACAAGCTGATCATCGATATCGAGACCAACGGCACCATCGAGCCGGAAGAGGCGATTCGCCGCGCCGGCGCGATCCTCAAGGATCAGTTGTCGGTGTTCGTCGATCTGCAGGGCGAGGATGAAGCAGTCACTAAGGTGACCGAGATGCAGTTCGATCCCATCCTGCTGCGTCCTGTGGACGAGCTCGAGCTCACGGTCCGCAGTGCCAACTGCCTGAAGGCCGAGAACATCCACTACATCGGTGACCTCGTGCAGCGCACTGAGGTGGAATTGCTGCGTACCCCGAACCTAGGCAAGAAGTCGCTGACAGAGATCAAGGAAGTGCTGCAGAGCCACGGCCTGATGCTCGGAATGCGGCTGGAAGGCTGGCCGCCGGCTGGTCTGCGCCACGAGGAAGCGGGCGGACTGTTGTAATCGTGCGCGCGCCGCGCGCATATCAGGATTGAGAGACAAGCATGCGTCACAAACTTTCGGGTCGCCAACTTTCGCGTAACGCCTCGCATCGTCATGCGCTGATGCGCAACATGGCAGCTGCGCTCCTGAGGCACGAGACGATCCGCACTACGCTGCCCAAAGCGAAAGAGCTGCGGCGCGTTGTCGAGCCGCTGATCACTCTGGGTAAGAAGGACAGCGAGGCGAATCGCCGCGTTGCCTTTTCGCGTCTGCGCGATGCTGCAGTCGTTGGCAAGCTCTTCAGTGACGTCGGCCCTCGTTTCAGCTCGCGCGCTGGTGGCTACACTCGCATCCTGCGCATGATGCCCCGAGCCGGCGATGCCGCGCCGATGGCGCTGATGCAGCTGGTTGACGGACCGGTCCTGGCGACTGAGGCCGGCGGCGATCAGGATAAGCCGGCCGCCAAGAAGAAGGCGGCGAAAAAGAAAGCCGCGTCTAGCGCCAAGGCCAAGACAGCGGGCCGTAGCCGGAAGGCCGCCAGCGCCTGATTCGTCGCTACAGTCCCTTCGGTTCGAATTGATTAATGCAAGGAGAACTGAATGGGACTGGCAGCCGAATTCCGGCAATTTGCGGTAAGGGGTAACGTCATCGACCTCGCGGTCGTTGTCGTGGTCGGCGGTGCATTCGGCAAGATCGTCTCCTCGCTGGTCGACAATGTCATCATGCCCATCGTGGGCAGGGCAGTGGGTGGGGTCAATTTCAGCCACCTGTCGCTATCTCTGGGCATGGAGCCCGATGGCAAGACGCCTGTTCTTGTAAATTACGGCGCGTTCATCCAGAGCGTGGTCGACTTCCTCATCATCGCTGGCGTTATTTTTCTCGCGCTTAAGGGCATCAACTCGCTGCGGCGGCCCGCCCAGTCGGCTGCCAGCGCGACAGCGCCCCCTCGTCAGGAAGCTCTGCTCGAGGAAATCCGCGATCTGCTCGCCAAGCGCTGAAGCCACGTCCAGTCGTTGTGGCTCTGGCCGGGGGTGGGGCGTGGAAGGCCTGCGACCGCTCTTCAATTGTCAAGAGGACTTCTATAGAATCGTTATGGGCGGCTTCGGTCGCCCGACAAACTAGTTTGTTTGATTTCTTTGTTTCCAACTACATTCTGGGGATTCATCGATGAACACTAAGATCGCATTTGGCGCCGTCGTCGCGGCCCTCGCCCTGGCTGCCTGCAGCCAGGAAGCCGCCGCTCCTGCTCCGGCCGCCGCTCCTGCTCCGGCCGCTGAGGCTGCCCCGGCTCCGGCCGCTCCGGCTGCTGAAGCTGCTGCTCCGGCTGCCGAAGCTGCTGCCCCGGCTGCCGCTGGCGAAGCCAAGAAGTAATTTCGGAAACGAAATTGTTTCAGTAAAGCCCGTGCAGGCCGGAGACGGTCTGCCGGGCTTTTCTATTTGGGTTGCCTTCCTTTTTTGAATGGCTGTCAGCGTCCGTATCACAGAACCTTTCGGCTCCGATCGCCGCTGGATCGAAGGTGTCTACAGAGAGTACCTGAACGATCTGGGTGCGACTGGCGTGGGCGTGTTTCCAAGTCTTGTCGAGATCGGTCACCGCACTTCCGACCTGTTGGCGGGCTGGTTCAATGACCCCTCTGCCCAGCTCATCACTATCGTCAATGAGAACCATCCTGTCGGCTTTGCGCTGGTGCAGGTTCGCCAGCCGCTCCATGCCGGAGGCCGGTCGAGCCATGTCATGGCCGAGTTTTTCATCGCCCGGCCCTCGCGTCGACGTGGTCTCGGACAGGCGGCTGTGCGGCTTATCCTGGACCGTTTCCCCGGCGAGTGGCGTATCAGCGAAAATCTCCACGATGAGCGCGCGGTGCATTTCTGGCGGCGTGTCGTCCGCGATTACACTCGGGGTGAATACCGCGAGCGCAGCGCTAACGGTGAGTTGCACCAGTATTTCGAGACTCACCAGCGCCGCGGTGCCTAGAACACAGCGTTGGGGCCGATTGCCCGCGCAGCGCTAGCGTGATTTGCGCCGCAGTTTCGGCGCGAGATATTGCCCGGTCAGCGATTCGGCGCATGCGGCCACCGTCTCCGGAGTCCCTGAGACCACCAGCCGACCGCCGCGTTCGCCGCCACCCGGGCCGAGATCAACGATCCAGTCAGCCGCCCGGATCACTTCGAGATTGTGTTCGATCACCACCACGGTATTGCCCGTATCGCACAGACGCTGCAGAACACGCAGCAGCTGGGCCACGTCGTGGAAGTGCAGACCGGTAGTGGGCTCGTCGAGGATGTAGAGGGTTCGGCCGGTGCTGCGCTTGGCCAGTTCCCGCGCCAGCTTGATACGCTGTGCTTCGCCGCCCGACAGCGTGGTGGCACTCTGCCCGAGGTGCGTGTAGCCCAGACCCACCTCCATCAATGCCTCGAGGCGCGAAGCGATGGCTGGCACCGATTCGAAGAGCTTGCAGGCTTCCTCAACGGTGGTTTCCAGCACTTCGTGGATGTTTTTGCCGCGATAGAGGATCTCCAGCGTCTCGCGGTTGTAGCGGCGTGCGCGGCAGACGTCACACGGCACGTACACGTCCGGGAGGAAATGCATCTCCACGCGGATCACGCCGTCGCCCTGACAGGCCTCGCAGCGTCCGCCACGTACGTTGAAGCTGAAACGGCCGGCGCCGTAACCGCGCGCGCGAGCCTCGGGCACTTGAGCGAACAGCTCACGGATGGTTGTGAATAAGCCGGTATAGGTCGCCGGGTTGGAGCGCGGCGTCCGACCGATCGGGTTCTGGTCGATGTCAATGACACGATCGAAGTGGCTTAGCCCATCTACGGCGTCGCACTGCGGCGGTGGTCCCGCGGTTTCGCTGCCACCCAGGGCGGCTTGGGCTGCACGCAGCAAGGTGTCGTTGATCAGTGTCGACTTGCCCGAGCCCGACACTCCGGTGACGCAGGTCAGTATCCCGACTGGAATCTTGACGTCGAGGTTTTGCAGGTTGTGTGTGCGTGCGCCGCGGATGCTGATTTCCCGCAGCGGATTGCGCGGCCGCCGCTTGCTGGGCCAGGGGATTTCCAGCTGTCCCGATAAATACTGGCCAGTGAGCGAGGCGGGATTGGCGCGGATTTCGGCAGGCGTGCCGGCCGCAACGACTTGCCCGCCATGAACGCCAGCGGCGGGCCCGAGATCCACCACATGATCGGCGGACAGGATGGCATCTTCATCGTGCTCGACCACGATGACAGTGTTGCCGAGGTCACGAAGCCGGCGCAGCGTGCCCAGCAGTCGGGAGTTGTCGTGTTGATGCAGTCCGATGGACGGCTCGTCGAGGATGTACATGACGCCGGAGAGGCCCGAGCCGACCTGGCTGGCGAGGCGGATGCGCTGGGTTTCGCCGCCGGACAAGGTGTCGGCGGATCGATCCAGATTGAGGTAGTCCAGCCCGACATCCGCGAGGAAGCGCAGTCGCTCGTTCACCTCATGCTGGATGCGTGCCGCGACGGTCCCGCGCCAGCCGGAGAGCGTCAGACCGGTGAAATGCTGCAGTGACTGACCCACGGTCAGGTGCGTGATCTCGGCCAGATTGCGGCCATTGATGAGTACCGACCGCGCGATGCGGTTCAGACGGGCACCACCGCAGTCCGTGCAGGGGCGCGAGCCCTGAAACTTTGATAGCTCCTCGCGCACCGTCTGGGAGTCCGTCTCGCGGAAGCGGCGCTCGAGGTTGGGCATGATGCCCTCGAACACATGGCGTCGGCGCTGCTTGGCGCCACGGGCATCGCGATAGACGAA
>CAYFPW010000035.1:0-11277 GCA_964345055.1 uncultured Steroidobacteraceae bacterium
GCGAAGGGCAGATCGCCCTGCCCGGCTACACGCACATGCAGCAGGCCATGCCCAGCTCCGTGGCACTATGGGCTGGCGGCTATGCCAGCGAGATCCGCGATGATGCTCAGGGCATCCAGAATGTGCTGCGCCGGGTACTGAAGAATCCTCTGGGTTCAGCTGCCGGATACGGCGCTCAGGGACTGCCGCTGGACCGCGATGCCACCACCCGCGCCCTCGGCTTCGAACGCACGCATGAGCCGGTCACTGCCGTGCAGCTCTCACGCGGCAAGGCCGAAGCCCAATTGCTCTTCGAAGTCACACTGCTGATGCAGGACCTTGGTCGCCTGGCGGCTGATCTGCTGTTGTTCTATACGCAGGAATTCGCGTTCGTCGCACTACCCGAGAATTTCACCACCGGCTCTTCCATCATGCCGCAGAAGCGCAACCCGGATGTGTTCGAACTCGTCCGCGGCCGCTCGGCCAGCGCACAATCCTGCCTGCTCGAAGCTCTGGCCATCTTCGCCAAGCTCCCTTCAGGCTATCAGCGCGATCTGCAATTGCTGAAGTTCCCGTTATTCCGTGGCATCGACTTAGCGTTGCAGACGCTGGACATCATGGCCACCGGTATCACCGCCCTGCGATTTCGTCCCGATCGCATCCGCCTCGATCCCTCACTGAATGCAGCCACCGAGGCCTATGCACTGGTATTGAAGGAAGGCATTCCCTTTCGCGAGGCCTATCAGAGGATCGGCGCGCGCTACACCAACAAGGAAGGTTCTTGAGCGCGGAACCCGCCACAGGCACGCCGAGTCCGCAACTGGTGCAGTACACGCACTGGATCTACGGCCTGCATGCGCTCGCCGTCGTGATTGGTGCGGCCGGCACGGCTACCGTGGTGGGCATGTTCCTGTTCGGCTGGCCATCACTGGCGGCCGTGGTCATGAACTACGCGCGTCGCAGCGAAGTCCGCGGCACCTGGCTGGAATCGCACTTCAGTTGGCAGATCCGTACGTTCTGGTTCGCGCTGCTATGGTGCGTGGTCACCTCCATCATCTCAGCACCACTGATCTTGTTGTTTGGTGTCGGTATCCTGACGTGGATCATCGGTTTTCTCGCCGTGGGCGTCTGGGTGGCTTATCGCGTCATTCGCGGGTGGCTGGCACTACGCGACAGTGCGCCCGTGCTGCCAGACTCTGCAGCCCTGTGACAATGACTGCTTCGCACCGAATCCTGCTGACGACTGCACTGGCCGCAACGCTGCTGCTGGCGGCCTGCGGTCAGCGCGGTGATCTCTACCTCCCCACGCCGCAGAAATCTCCCGTCCCCAGCACTCCATGCGCCGAGACGACGCCGGCCGCACCCTCTGGCTGCTCGCAACACTGAGTCACCGCTCCAGATCCGACGGTGTGTCGATATCCACCGAAGCACTCGGCATAGGCACGGTGAGCACGCGTTCTGCATTGGCACGCAACCAAATCTGCGCGCCACGATCACCGCGGAGTTGCAACAGCTCGGGGAATGCAGCGCGCGGGAAAATGGCCGGCGCACCGATCCGGCCCTCAAACTCAGCCGCCACTGCGAAGTGCGACTGCTGGCGCCAGACTGCGGCGAGTCGTGCCAGATCTTCCGTACTGACCTGCACCTGATCGGCGAGCAGAAGCAGCACGCCGTCGCAACCCAGCGGCAGTCGCTCGATACTCAGGCGTATCGAACTGGCGATGCCTTCCTGCCAGTTGTGATTGATGAGCACCGATGCGTCAGCGGACGACACCAACGGCAACAGCGCCTCAGCGTGCGCACCCAACACCACACTCACTGCGCTGCCGGCCACTGCATGGGCCCGCTCGAGCATCCGTTGCAGCAAGGGCTGCCCGTGATAAAGCGCGGCCTGCTTTGCGCTGCCAAAGCGCGTGGCCGCGCCGGCCGCAAGCAGCACCAGATGCAGCGCATCAGCCGCCAAGGAAATGACCACCCTGTCGCTGATGCAGGAACGCCTGAATCTCCGCGACGATCGATAACGCAATCGCCGCAGCGCTCCTTCCGCCCAAATCCAGCCCAACAGGCGAACGCAGACGCGCATCCAGCAGCGTAGCCGTCGAACCCAGCATCAAGCGCAATCGCTCGCGGCGCGGCGCCGGTCCTAGGAGTCCGATATACGGAATGCGCGTCTCCGCCAACGCGCGCAGATAGGCCGCATCAGACTCCAGGTGATGGCTCATGACCGCCACAGCTGCATAGTCATCGACCCGCAACCCGTGCGCCTGCAGCGCCTGTCGCAACCGCTCGGGGCGATCCTGAATGACATGCGCGGCATCGGGGAAACGGCCACTGTCCGCATACGCCGGACGATGGTCATAGAGCGTCACATCCCAGCCCAGCTGCCGCGCGAACTGCAACACTGGCACCGCATCGGGCCCGGCCCCCAACAGCAGCAGGCGTGGCGGCAACGAGGGTGAGAGCGCGAAGATCTGCTCGCCAGCCTGCTCCGGCAGCCAGCCAGCGTGATCCGACCCGAACACATCAGCATGGAGCGGCACCACATCACCTGGACGATGCGCCGCACCGGCCTGCACAGTGACCACGATTCCCACCGCCGTACGCACACCCGTGCGCTGCGCCTCAGCCAGCCGACGCAGCGGCTGCCAGTCATTGGCGCGGCCGACACGCAGCATGAAAACATCCATGGCACCTTCACAGCCGGCGCCCAGTCCCCACAACAGATCATCGGGTCCGCGCATGTCATAGGCGATGCGACACGGTTCACCAGTCTCGATCACACTCGTCGCACGCTGGCGCAGATCGCCTTCGAGGCAACCACCGGAAAGCAGCCCGGCATATTCGCCATCGGCCGCAATCAGCAGCAAAGCACCGGGCTTGCTGTAAGTGGACCCTGCGGTATGCAGGTTGATGGCCAGCGCCACATCGCGCCCGGCCTGTTGCTCGCGGGCAAACAGGGGCAGCAGCGGGGTGAGAAAGGACTCCATGCGCGCAGCATAGCCTCGTCGCAGGCCGACGGGCAGTGCGCGCTCAGGCCCGAATCAATCCTCGCAATGCCTTGACCGAGCCACTCTGCGGGAAGACTTCGCTGTCGAGCGCGCCGGAGGCGATCCCCAGATGATCGGCGAGTACACCCTTCATCACCGAGCGAAGATCCGTAGTCGGGCGCAGATCACGCCCCTCATGAAGCGACGCCGCTGACAGCCCCGGCCAGTCGGCCACCACACGTCCACCCGCCACGGCTCCACCCAGCAGGAAGGCTGCTGCGCCCGTGCCATGGTCCGTGCCACGCGTACCATTCGTGGCCGCAGTGCGGCCAAACTCCGTCACCACCAGCACGGCTGTTTGCTGCCATGTGGCCCCCAACTGTTCACGCAGAATGCGCAACGCCCCGTCGAGCGCGCCCAGACGTGTCGCCAGCTGCCCCTGTCCGCCGCCCTCGTTGGCGTGCGTGTCCCAGCCACTGGTATCAAACACCGCCACCGCCGGGCCATCATCGCGCTTGAGGAAGCCCGCCGCCGTACGTACGGTTTCGACATACGCCGCATTGGTTCGCGGCGCAGGGTTGGACTTGACTGAGGCGGGCGCGGCGCGCTTTTTCATGTCACCCATGTCCTCTTCGCCCTGCGCCTCGTTTGCAATCGCATCGGTGGCCAGCGCATCCGCCAGCCGCGCACCCAGCAGCGGATCCGATGAATATCTATCGGCAATCCGTTGCATGGTGTCATCGCTGAGATTCGGCAGCGTCGATGGAGCCCACGAAGCCACCGCCGCCGGTCCGCGCATCACCAGTGGCACATTCTGTCCCAACGCAACACCGGCTTCGCGCCCATGCGTGGCCGACTTCGGCAGCACTCCGAGCGCGCGATTGAGCCAGCCAGTCTGCGAGCTGTGCGCCACAGTCGTGCCGTTCTCCAGGACATCCTGTCCATCGAAATGCGAGCGTTCGCGATACGGCGATGCCACAGCATGCAACACCAGCAGTTCCTTCGCGAGGTAGCTCTCGTGCATGAAACCCAGCGCCGGATGCAGACCAAACGTACGATCCAGCGGCAGCGCGCCATCGGTTTGTCCAGGCGCGGCAATGGCCAGCTCGCGCCGGAGCCGAACGTAATCCGGATCACCATGCGGCGGAACCGCGGCCAGTCCGTCCAATGCACCGCGCAGGATCACGCAGACGAAACGCCGGTCAGTGCGCTCCACTCCGGCAAATGCGTAGCGCGCTGTAATGAGCGCCCCGGCACCACCTAACCCGCACTGCTTGATGAAATGACGACGATCGAGCGATGTCATGGTGAGCTCCTCGTGTACGGTTCAGCGACGCATGAATTCCGGTGCGGTCAGCAGGAGCGTCAGCGCCTGCATGCCTGACTCCGCACGATCGACACTCATGCGGGTCGCCTCCGTCAGGGTGTCTCCGAGTAACTGTGACGCCAGTGCCCGCGCATCGCGGGCATTGCCCAGCCGTTGCGCAAGACTGTTCGCCAGTTCGATACGCTTGAGCACCGCAGCCGGCCCATCCCAGTCAGCGCTGCGATCCGGCCATCCCGCCGGCGAACCGGGCCGAAACTGCTGCTGTCCTAGTACGTTCAATGATGCGATCGCCTGTGGCGCCTGCGCAGGAAGCGGGGTGGACAGGCCGCGATGGAGCGAGACCAAATAATCCGTCGGTGTCTTGAACTTCGCGGGTTCATCGGACCACGCCTCGGGCGAGTCGATCAGCGCGGCATAGACCGCAGGAAGATTACCGCCGCTCTTGAGATAGGTCTGAGTCAGACGCTCGACCACTGCCGCCGGTGGATCGTCGGCGATGAAGTGGCGCGCCAGCTTCACGGCGAGATGCCGCGCCGTCTGGGGTGCCACGGCCAGATCACGCAGCACGGCTTCGCCCTGCTGCACGCCATCCTGCGCATAGCGCTTCTTGAATACCGTCTGCGCTCCCGGCTCATGAATCGCCGCGCGGAACACAAAGGTCCCCGGACGGACACCGTCGCTCTGACGATTCAACTGATATGGACCGCCACCCAGCGACCAACCCGTGATCACTTTGGCGAAGTTGGTCACGTCGGTCTGGGTATAGCCGCCGTCGACCCCCAGCGTGTGCAGCTCCAGAATTTCCCGCGCCAGATTTTCGTTCAGCCCCAGCTGGCGCCGCTGCGGATTGGCCGCCTGGCGCTGCTTGGCCAGCCGCGCCGTCGGGGAATTCGGCCCGATGGACAATTGATTGTCCAAAAACTGGAGCATCGCCGGATGTTTTTCGACCGCCAGCAGCATATCGGCGAAATTACCCAGTACATTTGGCCTGATCGCCTCACGTTCCAGGCATCCAGCCAGACCGAGAACCGCCACCTTGTCGACGGAAACAGCGAAATGATTGCTCCAGAAGTGCACCAGCCGCTCAACAAACGGCCGATCGGTGGAGACGGCATGGCGCAGTCGAGCAGCTGCATCCGCTTGATAAATCGGTAGAAAATACTTTGGTAGGCGATTGGCAATGATTTGCTGACGCGCCTGCTGCGCTGCGACGGGGTCCGTTTCATCGGCGGCGATTTTTTTGAGATCTTCGCGCCCATCTCCGCCAAGTTCACGCGCGTTCGCGGCAATTTCGGCCGCGCCTTCCATGACCTGAACGGCAGTTTTCAGATCGGCAGCGACCAGCAAGGGCGGCGCACCCTGAAGCTGCTGCCTGAGCCAGTCGGTCGGGGAACCGATCTTCGCCAGCTCCCCGGGGCGGGCCCCCAGACCGAAGCGATTCGCGGCAATTGCCGCCGTGGCCTTCGTCGTCATCGCAAACCTCCTGCTCGCTCGAACGACACCAGAAAGCAGACGCGGACAGAACCATCCATCGACCGGCGAGCTTAGTATAGGCGCCCGCCTGCCGTGCACCGGCAGCAATGCCGGATTGCACACGCAATGACAGACGAGCAGATCCCCCCCGCCCCTCCTGTGACCAGTCGCCCGGGCGCGGAGTTCCGCGGCCAGGTTCTGGTCGACGGATCATCGTACCTGTACCGCGCCTTCCACGCACTGCCCCCGCTCAGCAACTCCCGCGGGCAGCCCACCGGGGCCATCTACGGGGTGCTCACCATGCTGCAGAAACTGCAGCGGCAATTCCCTCTGGCGCACCTGATCGTGGTGTTCGACGCACCGGGCAAAACCTTCCGCGATGAACTGTTCGCGGAATACAAATCCCACCGCCCACCGATGCCTAATGATTTGCGCAGCCAGATCGAACCGCTACTGCAAGCCGTGCAAGCACTGGGACTGCCGCTGCTGCGCCTACCCGGCGTCGAAGCCGATGATGTCATCGGCACGCTGGCGTGCCGCGCCGTGGCAGCCAATCAGCCGGTGCTGATCTCCACCGGCGACAAAGACATGGCCCAGCTCGTCGATGAAAACATCACGCTGATCAACACCATGACCGACAGCTGGCTCGACCGGCAGGGTGTGAAAGACAAGTTCGACGTATGGCCCGAACAGATCATCGATTACCTCGCGCTGATCGGCGACAGCTCGGACAACATCCCCGGCATCGAAAAAGTTGGGCCCAAGACCGGCGCGAAGTGGCTGAACGCCTACGGCACACTGGAGAATCTGTTGGCGCATGCCGCAGAGATCACCGGCAAAGTGGGCGAGAACCTGCGTGCGGGTCTGGATATCCTCACTCTCTCGCGCAAACTCGCCACCATTCGCACCGACCTGGATCTGCCTCTGGATGAGGGCTCTGTGCAGAGAAGGCCTGCCGATGTAGAGGCACTGCGCGAGCTGTACTCAACGCTCGAGTTGCGCAGCCTCTTGCGCCAGCTTGAAGGCGACAGCGATGCCACGCCCGCAACATCGGCCGACGCTGCGAAGCGAAACACCGCTGCTGAGTCGGGTGCTGTGGCGCCCGCAGCCGCTGACACTGTGGAGCGTCGCTACGAGACCGTGCTGGACTGGCCGGCGCTGGAGCGATGGCTCAAAGCCCTCAGCGACGCCGAACTGTTTTCCTTCGACACCGAGACCACCAGTCTCGATTACATGCAAGCGGAAATCGTCGGCGTGTCTTTCTGCGTCGAACCCGGCCATGCGGCTTATGTGCCACTGGCGCATGACTATCCGGGCGCGCCCGAGCAGCTCGATCGCGACCGCGTGCTGGCTGCATTGCGCCCGCTGCTGGAAGATCCGGCGCACAGCAAACTCGGTCAGCACCTGAAGTACGACATGCACGTACTCGAGCGCACCGGCATCCAGCTACGCGGCCAGCGCTTCGACACCATGCTCGAGTCCTATGTGCTCAACAGCACGGCCACCCGCCACGACATGGATTCGATGGCGAAGAAATATCTCGGCGTAGACACGATCCACTTCGAAGATATTGCCGGCAAAGGCGCGAAGCAGATCACCTTCAATCAAGTGAGCATCGAAACCGCGGCGCAGTATGCCGCCGAAGACGCCGACATTACCCTGCGGCTCCATCAGTGGTTGTGGCCGCAACTGACTGCAACGCCCTCGCTGGCGCGCCTGTACACCGAGATTGAGCAGCCTCTGGTGCCGGTGCTGCAGCGGATGGAACACCGCGGCGTACTGATCGATCGCGAGATGCTCGCCAGGCAAAGTGGTGAGCTGGCAGCGCGACTTCATGACATCGAACAGGCCGCGCATCGTGAAGCCGGCGGGCCGTTCAACCTCGATTCCCCGAAACAGCTGCAACAGATCCTATACGAGCGCCTGCAGATCCCGGTGACACGCAAGACGCCCACTGGCCAGCCCTCGACTGCAGAGGACGTGCTGGAAGAGTTGGCCGCTTCCCACACGCTGCCGCAGCTGATCCTCGACTATCGCTCGCTGGCCAAGCTTCGTTCTACATATACCGAAAAGCTGCCGCTGCAGATCGACCGCATCACGGGACGAGTCCACACCTCCTACCATCAGGCCGTGGCCGCAACCGGTCGCCTCTCTTCCACTGACCCGAATCTGCAGAACATTCCCATCCGCAGTCCTGAGGGTCGACGGATCCGTCAGGCATTCATCGCGCCCTCGGGTCATACGCTGTTGGCCGCTGACTACTCGCAGATCGAGCTGCGCATCATGGCCCACCTCTCACACGACGAAGGACTGCTGTGCGCCTTCGCTGCCGATGGCGACGTGCACCGCGCCACCGCTGCGGAAGTCTTTGGCGTAGCGCCCGATTCCGTCACCGACGAACAACGGCGTTCGGCCAAAGCCATTAACTTCGGTTTGATCTACGGCATGTCAGCTTTCGGACTGGCGCGCCAGCTCGGAATCGAACGAGGCGCTGCGCAGAGCTACGTCGAGCGCTACTTCGCCCGCTACCCCGGCGTGAAGCACTACATGGACTCCACTCGTGAGCGCGCCAAACGGGACGGCTATGTCGAGACCGTGTTCGGCCGTCGGTTGCATTTGCCGGAGATCAATTCACGCAATCGAGCGCTGCAACAGTATGCCGAGCGCAGCGCCATCAACGCGCCCATGCAGGGCACTGCCGCCGACATCATCAAACTGGCGATGATCGCCGTCGATCGCTGGTGCGCCACGACGAACAACCGGGCGCATCTGATCATGCAGGTGCATGACGAACTGGTGCTGGAGGTCGCGGATGATTTCATCGATGAGGCGCGCGGCGCAGTCTCCGCACTGATGGTGGGAGCCGCTACACTGAGCGTGCCGCTGAACGTCGACGTGGGCACGGGCCGGAACTGGGATGAGGCTCATTAATCAGACCCATTTAAAACCCTCATTCAAAATGCTACATATATAAGCTGCAAAGATTTATAAAATCGGGCGTTTGAAAAATATACCGGCTTAAACTAAAATATTTACAGCGTAAATAAAGGGAAGGCCCGTGCCAAAAATCAGCAATACCCAGAAGAAAATCGATCAGCTCAAGAAAGAACTCGAGATTCTGATCAGGAGTTCTAATCTCACCAAGAAGCGCGATAAAGCGCTGGAAAAGATCGTCAGCATCGCGAAGCAGAATGGGCTTTTGGCTGATGAGGTGTCCGCTGCATTGGGCTCGCCGCGCAGAGGGCGCAAGCCGGGGAAGGTCGCCAAGTCCGGAAAGACCAAGCGCTCGGGCAAGCGCGGCAAGGTCAAGCCGAAGTATCGCAATCCCGCCAATCCGGCCCAGACCTGGGCAGGGCGCGGGCTGTCGCCGGCATGGTTCAAGGCACTGAAGGCCGAGGGCAAGGAACACACCGCGCTGATCGGCGGCGTGAACGCGAACAAGTCCTGACGCTCTGAATAAGCTCCAGTCTGCTCAGGACGCGATGAGATCTCGCGCCGGGGTCAGACTGGAGGTTTCGATACGTAAGCGGGCCGCGCGGCTCATGATCTCCAGCAGGATGATCGATCGCTCCTGTGCATCATCGGACTGGTAAATGGCTTCCAGTCCCGCAAACGCCCCCTGAGTAATCGTGACCTTATCCCCGGCCAGGAAGAGTTTTCTTACCGGCTTACCCTGTTCACGCTCCTGGAGACGTGCCACCAACTCATCATCCGCACGCGCCGGATGCTCACCGAAACGCACCAGCTTGGCCACACCGCGTGTTGAACGAATGGGCGCCCAGCTCAGTCCTTCACCACCCGCTGCCAGACGGATGAACAGGTAGCGCGCAAAAAGCGGCTCATCCACCGCCACCCGCTGCCGACGGCGAATCTTTTCGAAACGGAAACGCGGCAGGTAACAGAAATATCCCTGCCGCTCGAGATTCTCGAGCGCGATCAGCTCTTGCCGGGGCCGGGTATGGATCAGATACCAGGCGCAGTCGGTCATTGAGGCAAGGGCCTGCGTAATGAGGCCGCGATCAGCACCCAGAGCGCGCCAAGGAAGCCGCCCAGCAGAGCGCCGGCCAAGATCATCTGCAGCTTCTTGGGTTTGATGGCCAAATCCGCATCAGAGGGGAAGGCCTTATCCACCACACGGAAGGAGTACTCGGCGGTCACATTGGCCAGCATCCGCTGCTTGATCTGCATCTCGATCAGGCGGTTGATCGCCTCCTGAGTGCCGAGCTGAGTGGTGACCTTCAGCTCCTTGTCCAGAAATCCCAGCGAGGCCTCGGACTGAGCAATGGCACGGGCGCGCATCGCCTCGTTGGTCCGCTTGAGCAAATCATTAGCCCAGGCCGCCGCCTCGAGACGATCACTCCAGTCGATGCTCATCGTGATCAGACCGGTCTTTTTGTCCTGAGTCACGGTGCGAATTTGGTTGAAGTAATCAACGGCTTTGGACATCGTGGGCCGTGCCTTCTCGGGCACCGTCCAATCACCGGCCGCGGGGTCCCAGATCTTGGCATAGAGCCGCGGCATGAGATTATTCTCAGTGATAAAGCGCTCGGTGAGCTCCCGAGAGCCCAGCACAGCCAGCGCCTCTTGCGTATCCGTATCCCCGGAGCCCACGCTCACCCCCGCCAACGAGGCCAGTCCGCCCAATTGCCCGAGTGCGGCAGACAGCCCTCCGCCAGAGTTCTTGCCAGCGTTGGCCGGTACGAACACTATGGCGGAGCGATACACGCGCGTCATGCTGTAAGCGGCCACCGTCATCGCAGCCGTGCAAAGCACTACCAGAGCGATGATGATCCAGCGGCCCTGCCAGAGCTGCAGCGCGAGCTCCCGCAGCGAAATCTCCTCATCATCTGCGTGGACTGTCGCGACAGTCATGGGCGAACCTTCATTGATCATGTAAGGGCGCCTCAGAACGAGTGGACCGCCGCTGCGGCGATGGCGGTGTTGTAGATGATCTGCGTCACAGCCTGCCAGAGCGGGAGTGCACTCATTCGCTCCGTATCCAGTGGTACGACAATGGAATCCCCAGGCTGGATCGCAACGCTATTCCCTACGAACAGTCCGCTCTTGGCCGTGACCGCCGCACCATTGGCACGCACCACGTAGATACGACTGGTATCGGCCTTGCGCGTCGCGCCGCCGCTCTGGGCGATGTAATCCGCACGGTCCAGTTTAGCGGCATACAAGTGTGCCGCTGGAAACTGAACCTCGCCCACCACGCTGACCTCGGCGCGCCGCGGCGGCACCATCAGCACATCGCCATCGACGAGCGCGATGTCAGACTCCGAGCCAACCGACGAACGGAGGATCTGCTCCAAGTCGATGACCAACCGGCCCACGGGCGTCGCGCTCTTGAGCTGCGAAATCAGCTGCTGTCCCGCAGCGACCTGAGCGGCTCCCGCCTGCGCGGCCTGACTCATCTGCATGGACTGAGCGCCCTGCAGAGCATTGGTGGCCAGATCGTTCTGCATCCGGCGCGCGAGCGTATCAATGGTCTCCTGCTCCTTCTCCCGG
>CAYFPW010000036.1:0-11232 GCA_964345055.1 uncultured Steroidobacteraceae bacterium
GTCGCGCTCCAGATCGAGTTGCTGGTCGAGTGTCAGCGAGCCGCCGGCACGGATCAATCGCTTGGTCATGGCCAGTGCGTGGGCGGGCAGGGTAGCCAGTGCGGCAGCCGCCTCATTCACTGTGGCTGTCAGAGCGTCATCGTCCACGCAGCGCCAGATCAATCCCCACTCTGCAGCTTCCTGTGCACTGATGCGCTCAGCCATTAAAGCCATGCCCAGTGCGCGCGCCAGGCCGATTCGCCGCGGCAGCTGCCAGCTGACGCCGGTGTCGGGCGCAAGGCCAATCCGCACGAAGGACTGAACAAAGAAAGCCGAGCGGGCTGCGTAGACCAGATCACAGGCGAGTGCCAGGCCGCAGCCGGCGCCAGCGGCGACACCATGCACCTGCGCGATGATCGGAAATTCGCACCGGTTCAAGGCGCGCAGCAATGGGTTGTAGGTCCGCTCGATGCTCTCACCCAGGTCGGGTATGTCGCCGTTGGCCTGCAGCGCGTCTTCGCCAAGGTCCTGACCAGCGCAGAAGCCCTTACCGCTGCCGGCGATGATCAGCACGCGCGGCGGCTGCGAATGTAGGTGTTGCAGGGCGGACTGCAGGTCGGCATGCAAGCCGGCATTGAACGCGTTGATCTTCTCAGGTCGGTGCAGCGTCAGGCGTGCGACCGGGCCGTCTGTCTGCAGCTGGAGGTGTTCGAACTGCATGGGTGAGAGTGTTCCTGACAAAAACTTATAGTCCAGGGTGACATTACTCCTGGCCGCACACGGTCACAATGCTCCCCTGAACGCAGGGCGCCCGCCGGCCGTACACGGGTGCCTCGCAACGAGTTGCGAACGCTTTGACTCGCATCAGGTCAAAGTACAAGCTGACGTTTCTGGTGCCCACTGAACAGTATGAGATCAACCATGGACGTCTTTAGTGCCCCTTCAACCCGTTTGCCGGGCCGCATGGCTTGGCTGAGCCTGTTGCTGGGTGTGGTCTGGGCAGCGACGGCTGCCGCTGCGGGTTCTACGCAGCCCGCCAAGGGTGCCGTTAAAAGTTTCGCTCCGGCGGCCAAGGTCAAGGAAGTGACTGAGGAAAAGGTCACGATACTCAGCTATCACGAGATCGCTGATCCCGCCGATGCGCTGATCCCGCAATATGCGGTGACACCGACGATGTTTGTGCGCCAGATGGACTGGCTGCGCAACAACGGCTTTCGCTTCGTGACCGTTGACGACATCCTCGCTGACAAGGCGGGTGTCCGTCCGCTGCCCGAAAAAGCAGTGCTGATCACTTTCGATGACGGATATCGCTCCGTCTACGATTTCGCCTGGCCCATCCTCAAGGCATGGCATATCCCTTCGGTGGTCGCGGTGGTCGGCAGCTGGGAAGAGGATACCGGCACCGTGGATTTCGACGGCAAGTCGATCACGCGCGATAAGTTGCTCACCTGGGCCGAGCTGCGCGAGATGAGTGACACCGGGCTAGTGGAGATCGGTAGTCACAGCTTCGACCTGCATCGGGGAATCGTGGGCAATCCGCAGGGCAATATGGAGCCCGCCGCAACGACGCGGCGCTGGCTGGAGGATCACAAAACTTACGAGGACGAAGCCACCTACCGGCGACGCGTCGAGGCGGATCTTGTCCGCAGCCGTGATGTCATCCGCCAGCACATCGGTCATGCGCCGCGGGTGATCGCCTGGCCCTACGGCAATTACAACGACACGCTGCGTGAGCTGGCCGAGAAGCACGGGCTGACTATCGGCCTGACGCTGGATGATGGCGCCAATATGGAAGAAACGCCGCTCTCAGGCATGCGCCGTATTCTGGTGCAGTCCAACATGCAGCTGTGGCAGCTGAATCGCGAGATCAAGTGGCGTAACCAGAATTTCTCCGACAACGACCGGGCGCAGAAAGTCGTTCATGTGGATCTGGATTACATCTACGACGCTGATCCAGCGCAGCAGGAAAAAAACCTCGGTGCGCTGCTCGACCGGCTCGTGTGGCTCAATGTCAATGCGGTTTACCTGCAGGCCTATGCCGATCCGGACGGCGACGGTACGGCGGATGCGGTCTATTTCCCCAGTCGCCACATGCCGATGCGCGCCGATCTATTCAATCGCGTTGCCTGGCAGATCCAGACGCGTACGCAGGTTCGGCGAGTGTATGCCTGGATGCCGATGCTGGCGTGGCGTCTGCCGGCCAAAGAGCCGGCCGCGAACGATCTGGTAACGGCTTCGCAGTCCGCCTCCGGTGGCGATCATCTGAACATGGGCTATCGACGTCTGTCGCCGTTCTCAGCGCGGGCCCGGCAGGCCATCCGCGAGATCTACGAGGATCTAGCGCGCACCTCCAATTTCGACGGATTGCTGTTTCACGATGATGTCACGCTGTCTGATTACGAGGATGCCAGTGAGTTTGGACTGAAGACTTACAAGGAGTGGGGCTTGCCCGCCTCAGTCGATGCGATCCGCGCCAGTGATGATCTGATCGGTCGCTGGACAATTCTGAAGATCAACGCACTCGACAATTTTGCCGTTGAGCTGGCCGGCTTGGTGCGCGCTCAGCAACCCGCTCTCAAGACGGCCCGCAACATGTATGCGCGTGTGGTGCAGAGCCCGAAGGCGGAGGTTTGGTATTCGCAGGCGCTGGAGAACTCGCTGGCCAACTACGACTACACCGCCATCATGGCCATGCCCTACATGGAGAAGGCGCCGGATCCCAGGACCTTCTATCGGGAGCTGGTGGATCGGATCAATGATCGACCGGGCGCCATGTCAAAGGTCATCTTCGAGTTGCAGACGGTCGATTGGGCGCATGACAGCCGAGCCATCCCCACGGAGGAGATTGCGGCAACAATCCGCAGCCTGTACGAGATGGGCGTTGAGCATATTGGCTACTACCCCGATGAAGTGTTCAACGGGCATCCGAATTCCACCCAGATGCGCAGCGTCTTCGGCCTCAAGCCGGATCTGCCGGAAGTGCCCTAGTTGAGTGGGATGCTGATGAGCGACGCCCTCCAGCAGCTGTGGACTGGCTTGCTCGGTTTTGTTTTCTATTATCCGCTGTTCATGTCCTATCTGTGGATGCTCGGCGCGGCGTTGTTCCGCTGGCGCCACGAGACGGGCTTGCCCTCGTATCGCAAGCCGCCGTTGCTGGCGCAGATGCCGCCCATCAGCGTCCTAATCCCTTGCTACAACGAGGGCGAGAATGCCGAGGAAACGGTCAGTCATGCGCTCGCGCTGCAGTATCCCGAGTTCGAGGTCGTGGCCATCAACGACGGCAGTCGGGACAACACCGCCGAGGTGCTGGATCGTCTGGCTGCGCGGCATCCGCGTCTGCGTGTGGTGCATCTGGCGCAGAATCAGGGCAAGGCCATGGCGTTGCAGGCCGGTAGTCTTCTGGCCCGCAACGACATCCTGATCGGAATCGACGGCGATGCGCTGCTCGATCCGCATTGCGCCCACTGGCTGGTACGGCACTTCGTCGCCGACCCCGAAGTTGCGGCGGTGACCGGTAATCCGCGCATTCGCAACCGCTCCACGTTGCTGGGGCGTGTACAGGTGGGTGAGTTCTCATCCATTGTCGGCATGATCAAGCGCGCCCAGCAGAACTTCGGCAGCCTGTTTACCGTGTCGGGAGTGATCACGGCATTTCGGCGCTCAGCCGTACATCAGGTCGGCTACTGGAGTGCGGACATGCTGACTGAGGACATCGACATCACCTGGAAGCTGCAGCGCGCCGGCTGGAAGGTGCAGTTCGAGCCCAATGCATTGGTGTGGATATTGATGCCCGAAACACTTCGCGGCCTGTGGAAGCAGCGACTGCGCTGGGCCATGGGCGGGGCGCAGGTGCTGCTCAAGAACATCGACGTGTTACTTTGCTGGCGACAGAGCTTCATGTGGCCGCTACTGGCCGAGATGTGCGCCAGCGTGTTCTGGGCGTACCTTCTGGTGCTGCTCACAGTGCTGTGGCTGACGAGTCTGGTGCTGCCGGTCGGTACTTTGCCTGCGCTCGGATCACCGCTGGTGCCGCGCGGTGGTGGCCTGATCCTGGGTGCCACCTGCCTGTTGCAGTTTGCGTTCAGCAAGTGGCTCGACGGTCGGTATGAGCGCGGACTGGGGCGAAACTACTACTGGATGATCTGGTACCCGTTCGCCTTCTGGATCATCAATATGCTGGCCACCGTGGTGGCCTATCCGAAGGTTCTGGGGCGGCGACGCGCCCGAGCCCGCTGGGTCAGTCCGGATCGCGGCATCCGCCCGGGCGGTGGCAAGCCCGGTTGACTGCTCGCCGGGGCGCTGTTTGGCGGGCGCCATTACAGATCGGTGAAATTAAGTGAACTTCATGGAATTGCCGTTGTAGCGGTGGGTCTCCATGAGTAGGCTCCGCGTCGCGCCAGTCGTTCAATCCTTGATGACGGCGCGGATCCGAACACGAGTATGCAGGACTCACTGATCATCAACGCGCGACGCGAACTATGCTGGCATCGCCGGCTGGCGTCCGATCTGACCACGTTCGGTCTCTGGGCAGCCTGGCTCTGGCTGTGCCGACCGCTGTTTGGTGCCGTGGCTACGATGTGTGGGGCGCACCTCGGCAGTCGTTATACGACCTTCGGCTATGCCATCAACTGCACACCGGCCACGATCGAGTTCTCAGCCATGGTGCTGGCAGGTGCCTCGGTGGTCCTGGTGCTCTGGAATCAGGTCGCCGCCCGTCGGGCCTTGCGTCCGCGGCTGGGTTCGTCGCAGGACTATGCGGCCCACTTCGGACTGACTGCGCAAGATGTCCAGTACGGTCGCGACAGTTCGGTGTGTGTCGTGCACCACGACGAGTGCGGTCGCATCGTCCAGATTCAGGCGCGCGGCCCCGCACTGTCTGCCAGCTGCTGATACACGCGCTCATACTCGACGACCTGGTGCTGCCAGGAGAAATCCTGCGCCATTCCATTCTGTACCAGACGCCGCCAGTGGCTCTTGTTCTGGTAGAGATCCATCGCCGTATTCAGTGCCCAGCGCACGCCGTCCGCATCGTAGTCGTTGAACACAATGCCGGTGCCGGTGCCGGTCACGAAGTCGAAGTGCTCCACGGAGTCCGCCAGCCCGCCGGTGCGTCGTACGATGGGCACCGTGCCGTAACGGAGGCTGTAGAGCTGGTTGAGGCCGCACGGCTCATAGCGTGAAGGCATCAGGAACATGTCGCTCCCGGCCTCGATCCAGTGCGACAGCTCTTCGCTGTAGCCGCGCGCATGGTGGACTCGCCATGGGTATTGCTGCTGCAACTCCTGGAAGAAGTGCTCATAGCGACTCTCGCCGGCGCCAAGTACCACCAGATTGAAGTCGCGCTCGGCCAGCGTGGCGGGCAGCGCATCGAACAGCAGATCGATCCCTTTCTGCTCGGCCAGTCGGGTCACCATGCCGATCAGCGGGCGGCGCGCCGCGGGCGCGAAGCCCACTCGCTCCAGCAACAGTTCCTTCAGCCTTGCCTTGGTGCCAAGCGTGTTCGCGGCATAGTGCAGTGGCAGGTGCCGGTCGTGGCGGGGATCCCATTCGTCGTAGTCGACGCCATTGAGGATACCGACGACATTCAGGCGGCTGCTCAGCGTGCTCTCCATGCCGTGACCGTACTGCGGCGTCATGATTTCCCGCGCATAGGTCGGGCTCACCGTCGTGATCATATCGGCATACACCAGACCCAGCCGCAGCAGGTTGATCTGGCCGGCGCTCAGGTCCTCTTGGTGCAGCGCGTGGTGCATTTGCGGTGGCAGCAGATCGTCGGCGATGGTGTGCGCGAAGACGCCCTGATAGCCAATGTTGTGGATAGTCAGGACGCTGCGCGTGCGTTCAAAAAGACTGTCCCACTGGTACAGGGTGCGTAGCCACAGCGGACCGGCCGCCGTATGCCAGTCATTGCAGTGGAGGATGTCGGGCGCGAAGGACAGGTGCTGGCAGCTGATGAAGGCCGCATGCGTCAGTAGCAGGAAGCGACGATGTTCGTCCGCGGCATTGCCGTAGATGCCGGCGCGGTGGAAATATTGCGGGCAGTCCACCAAGTAGGCGCGCGCCGTGCTGTTCGGCACTCGGACGCTCAGCACCGAGAAGCGCACTTCCTGGGCGCCGATGGCGACCGGAAGGTTCTGCAGGGCTCCGACTGGCTGTGCGTCCAGCTTAGCCAGGTCGATGGAGCCATAGGCGGGCATGAACAGACGCACGTCGTGGCCCCGCGCCTGCAGGGACTTGAGCAGCGCGCCGGAGACATCGGCGAGGCCACCCGCTTTGGCAAGCGGGGCCAGCTCCGCAGTGACGAAACAGATCTTCAGCGACATTGGATAGAGTTTACCGCGCGTTGTGTGCTGGCGATGCGCACAATCTGCGGCAGACTGGCTATCATCTGCCTATGCGGCGACTTGCAGCCTATATGTGGATGGTGGCGGTGCTGGCGTTCTCGCTGGCTGCCGGCTGGATAGCGTCCGACTGGCCGCATTGGTGCCTCCGCATGCACTGGTGCGGAGAAAACTTTCCTCGCTGACGCGTCCTCACGGCAAGGTATAACGCATGACCCTTCTCGAGGCCATGAGCCCCGCCGAGTCTGCCCGCCGCGGCGAGGGGCTTGATCTCGTGTGCGGTCTGGCGCGCTCGCCCTTCGGCTGGCTGCTGTCGGTCGAGGCCTCGCGCGGGTTGTGTCATCTGAGCTTCGTGGAATCCCCCACCCGGGCTGCAGCGCTGGCGATAGTGGCTGCCCAGTGGCCAGCGGCGCATCTTCACTGGCAACCCGCGGCCAGCGAATCATTGGTTTCCCAGCTTTGCAATGGTGCGTCCGGCCCGGCTGTGACGCGACGGCTGTGGGTGCATGCCACGCCATTTCAACTCCGGGTTTGGCGGGCACTGCTGACGCTGAAGCGCGGTGAGCAGGTCAGTTACGCGCACCTCGCGGCGCAGGTGAAGGCGCCGGGCGCAGCCCGTGCCGTGGGCGGCGCGGTGGCCGCGAATCCCATCGCCTGGCTGATTCCCTGTCACCGTGTCATTCGCGCCGATGGCGCGCTCGGTGGCTATCGCTGGGGCATGGAGCGCAAGCGGGCGATGCTGGCCTGGGAGCGCCAGCTTTTAGAATGTCATCTGGACACTGACGACCGCTCATGAATAACAGCCCGTACCAGCAGCTCGAGCAGGAATGGCGGCGCATGCATGCGTTCCGCGGCGCGCTGGCATTGTTGCGCTGGGACGCTGCGGTCATGATGCCGCGCGGCAGCGCCGAGGTGCGTGCTGAACAGCTCGCCGCGCTGGAGTCAGAGCTGCACGCACTGCTGACGGCACCCAAGATCACTCGATTGCTGGAACGCGCCCGCGCTGGCAGCGAGTCGTTGGAGGGCTGGCAGCAGGCTAACCTGCGCGAGATGCAGCGGCAGCGCGATCATGCGATCGCCGTGCCGGGTTCACTGATCTCGCGCCTGGCCAAAGCAGCTGCGCTGGCGGAGAGCCAGTGGGCAGCGGCGCGGCGTGACAATGATTTCTCGCTCTTCGCCCCGCACCTGCAGGGACTGCTGCAGCTGGTGCGCGACAAAGCGGCGTTGCTCGGCCAGGCGCTGAGCCTGTCCCCCTACGATGCACTGATGGATGAATATGGCGCGGGCTTTGGCACCGCCGACATGGATGCGCTGTTCCGCAGCCTGAGTCGCCGGCTGCCGAAAATGATCGGCGCAGCGCTGCAGGCTCAGGGCGATGCGCCGCTGCCAGCGCTGGGCGGTCGCTTCCCGGTCTCCCGCCAGCGGGCACTGGTGGTCGACGTGATGAAGGCAATTGGCTTTCCCTTTGATCGCGGCCGGCTGGATGAGAGTGAGCATCCCTTCACTGAAGGGGTCGCGGGTGACATTCGTGTCACGACGCGTTTTGATGCAGCCGATCCTTTCAATGCGTTGCTGGGCGCGCTGCATGAGACCGGCCATGCCATGTACGATCTCGGCATGCCGCAGGCGTGGCGCGACCAGCCGGTGGGCCGCGATCGCGGCATGGCACTTGAAGAAAGTCAGTCGCTGTTGCTGGAAATGATCGTCGGCCGCAGTCGACCCTTTGTGACTTGGTTGCAGCCGCTGCTGGTGAAACACTTCAGTGTGCAGGGGGCCGAGTGGGAGGTGGACGCCTTGCTGCAGCGCCTCACGCGTGTGCGACGTGGCCTGATACGCGTGGATGCCGACGAACTCAGCTATCCACTGCACGTCCTGCATCGCTACGAGCTTGAGAAAAAGCTGATCGACGGTCAGCTTGCGGTGCGTGACCTGCAGGAGGCGTGGGACAGCAGCATGCGGCAGCATTTCGGGCTGCGACCTGCGAATCTCACGGAGGGATGCCTGCAGGACGTACACTGGGCGCTGGGTTTGTTCGGCTATTTTCCCAGCTATGCGCTGGGCGGCGTGATTGCCGCGCAACTGTGGGAAAGCCTGTGCGCGCAGGTGTCTGACGTCGATGCGCAGATCGCGCGCGGCGAGTTCGCCGGTGTGATGAGTTGGCTGCGCGATCGTGTGCACTCCCAAGGAGCACGTCTGCCGGTCAAGGATTTGGTGCGTATGGCGACCGGCCAACCGTTGGGTGCAACGGCGCTGCTGCGCCATCTGGAAAGGAAATACGGAGCGGTCTCGTCATGAGTGAAGTGCTGGACCACATGTCCGCTACACAGCGGCGTCTCGCGGCACGTTTGCGTGGAGAAGTGGGTAAGGCCATCGATGACTATCGCATGATCGAAGCGGGCGATCGGGTGATGGTTTGTCTCTCGGGTGGCAAGGACTCGTATACGCTGCTGGATATGCTGTTGTCGCTCCAGCGCAGTGCGCCGGTGCGCTTCGAGCTGGTGGCGGTCAATCTCGATCAGAAGCAGCCTGGATTCCCGGCCCATGTGCTGCCGGACTACCTGCGGTCCATTGGTGTGCCTTTCCACATCATCGAGCAGGACACATACAGCGTGGTCAAGCGGCTGATCCCAGAGGGGCGCACGATGTGCTCGCTCTGCTCACGCATGCGTCGCGGTGCACTGTATCGCTATGCGGCCGAGAACGGCATCACCAAGGTGGCGCTGGGGCATCACCGCGATGACATCGTCGAGACGCTTTTCCTAAACCTGTTTCACGGCGGTCGCCTCAAGGCGATGGCGCCGAAGTTGAAGTCCGAGGACGGGCGTCATATCGTGATTCGGCCGCTGGCCTATGTGGCCGAGCGCGATATCGCGCGCTATGCGCGTGCACGGCGTTTCCCGCTCATCCCCTGTGATCTGTGCGGGTCGCAGGAGAATCTGCAGCGCGTCACCATCAAGCGCATGCTGGCGGAGTGGGAGAAGGCGCACCCTGGGCGTACCGAGAGCATCTTCTCTTCGCTATGCAACGTGGAAAGCGCCCATCTGGCCGATCCGCGACTGTTCGACTTCCGCGGCCTGAAGGCCGATCCGCTGGTGCATAGCGCGTGAGTCGTCCGCCGCTGCCGCAGAGTCACTGGGTGATCGACGGCGAATTCCTCGCCGGTGCCTATCCGCTGGAGCTGCAGACGCCCGGCGATCGCGCAAAGCCACTGGAGCGGCTGGTGAAGGCGGGTATCGACTGTTTCATCAATCTCACGGCGCCCGATGAATGTCCCGATTACCAGGCCCTGCTGCCCAAGGATGTGCTGCACTTCCGTAAAACGCTGGCTGAGAACGGCTTGCCGGCGCGTCCTGAGGACATGCAGGACATTCAGGATCTCATCTCCGTGCAGCTCGCTTCCGGGCGGCGCATCTACCTCCACTGTCGCGCCGGTGTCGGACGCACGAACACAGTGGTGGGCTGTTATCTGGTCGAGCAGGGCTATGCCGGTCGCGAGGCGCTCGATGAACTCAAGCGGCTGTGGCAGCAGAACGTGCTGGCCCGCTCGCGGACAGAGATGCACGAGCATCCGGAACAGAATGAGTATGTGATCGGCTGGCCGAAATTCCGACGACCACAGGCTCTGTTGCTGGCTGCCACGGGTGCAGCACCGTTGGAAGTGCACGCGCCTGATCTAGGTTTACGTCTGGTGGGATCGCTTCGTGAGCGTTACTTGGGTGCAATGGTCGGCATGGCAGTGGGGGATGCGCTGGCGGCCGCCACGCAGTTTCGTCGTCGCGGGAGTTTCACGCCAATTGGCGACATGCTCGGTGGTGGTCCGTACGATCTGCCGCGCGGTGGCTGGAGTGACGACACGGCCGTTGCGTTGTGCCTGGCCGAGAGTCTGGTCGAGAAGCACGGCTTCGACGGCGAAGACTTTATGGCACGACTGTTGCGCTGGCAGTCGGAAGGCCACCGAAGCTCCACAGGTCAGTGTGTCGGGATCACCGGCGCGATGGCGCGGGCGTTGGCCGGCTCACGCGCCGGCACGCGTTCAGCCTCGCATGAGACGCAGTCAGAGCCCGAAGCCTTGTGCCGCGTGGCACCGGCGGTGCTGCACCAGTTCGCTGACCCGAGTCGCGCGGTCGCGCTGGCAGCTGAAGTGGCGCGGGTGACTGGTCAGTCGCCCGTAGTGATCGACAGCTGCCGGTTGCTGGCTGCCATGCTGCATGCGGCGCTCCGTGGCGCACCCCGTGAGCAGTTGCTGCACCCAGATCTCACGGGCATCGCACCACCGCCGCTGCGGCATGACGTGGTTGAGGTGACCGCCGCGGTGCCCACCGATCCGCTCTATGGTGGACGTGATCCGATCGGTGCCGAGGCGCTGGATGTGCTGCAGGCCGCTCGCTGGGCGTTGGCGACTACGGTGAATTTTCGCGACGGTGCTCTGGCCGCCATCAATCTCGGTGGCCACTCCGATGTGGTGGGCGCCGTGTATGGGCAACTGGCTGGGGCACACTACGGTCTGCATGCCATCCCCGCCCACTGGCGCAGCGCTTTGCTGAATAGGTCTGACATCGAGGCGCTGGCCGACGAGCTCCTGGCCGATGCGCTGGTGTCACTCAGCCAGAGTGAGCTTGGCGGATGAAGTGCCTGCGCGTGCTGGTGATGCTGCATCCGCAGCTGGTACCGCCAGACAGTCTCGACGGGTGCTCCGAGCGTCAGATCGATGAGTGGCGTGTCGAGTATGACGTGCTCGGCGCGCTGCGTGCAGCGGGTCACGAGGTGCGCGTCTGTGCGGTGCTGGATTCGCTCGAGCCGCTGGACAGCGAACTGCGCAACTGGAAGCCGCATGTGGTGTTCAATCTGCTCGAGGAGTTCAATGGCGTGGTTGCCTACGAGGCCAATCTCGTCGCGCACCTCGAGCTGATGA
>CAYFPW010000037.1:0-2035 GCA_964345055.1 uncultured Steroidobacteraceae bacterium
CAGCGTGTTCGATCAGATCGCCCTATCACTGAGGGATGAGGTGACGAAACCAAAACTTCAGTTTAAGTAACGCCCCGTTCGAGCTATTGGGGCGTGTGTAAGTAGCTGATTTGGCGTGAAGCCAATCTGAGTGAGGGCGGAGGGTTTTAGTACCTCCGCCCTTTTTCATTTCGAGGGCGTCAGAACCAGCGTCGCCACACACACTCGCTTCCCTCGCCACTTCTTCTCAAGAGCCTCTAGCATCGTCACTCGCTCAGCGAGGCTCATCAGCGGCTGGTGGTCGTAGAGTTCGTGAAGGTGTCCGTCAAAGAAGTCCGCTAGGTCGCCGTAGCCCTTCTTGTTCAGCCAGCTCACCAGCTCGTTCCCTTTCATCGGTTTTGGCGTTTTCATCAGGCGAACCTCGCTTGCTGGCGAAGCTCACGCTTCACTGACTCATCAGTCAGCACGCTGGCGGCTCCTTCGGCGATGAAGCGTCTAGCCAGCCAAGACGCTGAACACTCAATTTCTTTAGAAGCCTCAACCAGCACCGACTTTAGGTCTTCGGTGACACGGACATTGAGGTTGGAATGTCTGATAACTCTGCTCATAGTGAACTCCTCCCGCTGTGGGGAATAAAACGACTGTTAGGCTATTTAGCGATTCGTGACCGCTAGGAACGTGATGTAGACCATCCGAGCTAGTAGTCTCAGACGAACATCAGGGCTGTCAGCGAACTCGTCGCCATTGATCCGCCCCAATAGCTGGTTCATCTGCTTGTGGAGCTCAACGGTCTTTTCGTTGGAACGGGGAGCCAGTGGGGACTGATTGAATTTGAGGATTCGTGACATTGGCTCAGCCCCAAAGGTCTACGAGGGTGGAAGAGGGTGTGGCGTCCTGATGAAACCTCTCAGGCGCTGAGGAACTGAGGGTCTTTGGGACATCAAGACAGACGTTGAATGACCCATCGGACTGGGCGTAGCCAGTGACGAAGAGGGTCGGTCTTTCGCCACGTTCAACACAGGCGGCGATGTGGTCAGCGACGGGCTTGGACAGGATGGCTATTCCACGCTTTTCAGCGAAGTGGGTGTAGTCGCTCTTGGATCGGTCTTTCTTCAGGCTCTTGAGTAGGCGAATGAACATCGGTGGCTCCTTGGGTCTTGTTGTTATTAGCGGAGCTATTGTTTTTACCAACAGCAGTACGAAGGTTATTTAGGCGTCGCTGGCGGATAGGGTCAGTCAGAAACCCGTAGAGGCTCTCGGCTTGAGGCTTCGCCTCAAGGCTCGCTACGCTCGCTGACCTGGGTGGTCAGCTATCAGTAATCCATCAGGGACCTAATGGGCTATGGATAATGGTTTCTTTTTTTCAAAAAAGCCGTCAGGGTCCAGTAGGACTGGCTGGAAAAGTTTTTATCGTAAAAAGGTCTGAAGTACTGAAGTAAAACCGAGCACCGCTGAACGGTAGGCGCACTTTGCCCTGGCGAGAGCAAAGTGCTTTGAGTGAGTCCGATCTACCGCCTCACGGTGAGTTATCTGATTAGAGAAACCTTGCTTGGGGTTACCAAGTAGGGTTTAGGCGGTTGACCTGTACCTTTTTCTCTCTGCTTCGCTCAGCTACGTCCTTGATTGTCGATCACGGACGCCTGATTCAACGGGAGCCTCTTGAAGCCAATCAGACGACAGCAAGAAGCACGTGGGTCATTAGGCGTAATGTCGCCCACATCGTTTCAGAAGGGGTCACTCCATCTAGGATGTGCTTCGGCTTCTCGTATCCCGCTCGGGGTCCTGAGGCTTTGGACTACTATCTCGACGACGGTAGGCTTACAGGAGCCGTTGGAGCTTTTTGCGCCCCCTTCAGGTCTATTTATAAAACTTTGGTAGTGGCGAAGGCTTTTTTTGAAAAAAAGCGGAAAAATTTCCGAATAAGCGAAAAAAGGGGGCTACCAAGACTTGGTGAGTGCTCAGGCTTGGACTTTTCGGGGTGACAGAGCCGTTCCAAAGCCGTTATCCAATGACTGAGCTACCAGCCTAGCGGCGGGAAGATCACGCCGCTCTGAGG
>CAYFPW010000037.1:2045-11206 GCA_964345055.1 uncultured Steroidobacteraceae bacterium
TTCGAGCGTAGGGCGACAATCGCGGCGCGAACGGATTCGTTGAGGTTCGTAGGGCGTCCAAGTCTCACGCCGTTCTTCTTGGCTCGCTCAAGTCCAACCCGTACACGCTCACGAATCAGGTTCCGTTCAAATTCAGCAAACGCTCCAAACATTGAAAAGCACAGCTTCCCGCTTGGCGTCGTGGTGTCGAGCTGCTGCTGATGGATGTATAGGGCGACGCCTAGAGCCTGAAGGTCGTTGACGGTGGTGACAAGGTGTTGGAGCGAACGACCTAGACGGTCAATGGACCACACGGCGATGAGGTCCACTTCACGACGAGCGGCGGACTTGAGGAGGGCATCTAGAGCGGGGCGTTCATCACGTCCCTTGGAGCCGCTGATCCCGTCGTCACGAAAGGTCCTAACGATTTCCCAACCTCTAGCGGCGGCGACTCGCGTCAGCTCTAAGAGTTGGTTGTCTGAGGTCTGTTGGTTCGTAGAGACACGAGCGTAGATGGCGACTTTCACGGTAACCTCCAGGCGTCTGATTTGACTCAGAAAACGACACGTTAGAGGTAATCATAGCGTATTACCGACCGTATTACTGCTGTAAAAAAGCCTATAAAAAAAGTCCAAAACGAAAAGCGGTACGGCTTCGTAATGCGTAGGTCGTAGGTTCGATTCCTATCTCCGGCACCAGACACTCAATGCGCTGACGTACATCGCATCTCGCGCCGCGACTGCTCTCCCAACCCGCTGACGCTTACTTCTTGGGCGAGCTCTTGAGGGTATTCTTCGGTGACGCCCAGTCCTCGTTCGTGCACCCGTAGTGATCGATCTTCTCGCCTGGCTTCCAGACGAAATATGAATTCCAGACGAAGGGCTTCACCAGCGTGGCAGGTTCGTTGACCGTCAACACATATTCCAGCCGGTTGCCGTCTGGTGTAACTGTGAACCGCTCATTGATGGACACATTGCGGGTCTGCGGGGCACCTGCGCGATCGAAATACGGCCAGTTGATACGCGAAGTCTCCACGACCAATGTTTTGCCTTCCCAATGACCCACTGAATAGCCCATTGGAGACCAAGACGCTTGTGCAGGGCGGGCTGCGTCGGGATCCATGTGGATCTTGCGCACAGCGTCGAACTCTTCCAGCCGGATCTCGATATCGCGACCGATCTGAACGAACTCCATTGGATACGGATTGCCCATTGCGGCCGGCATGCCCGGTCCAATGCACTGGCTGAGTGGGTTGTCAGCGATGTCATCCCATCGCGCGACTTTGGCAGCTGCGGTACTGTTGAGTTGATAACCGGCACGCGGGCCGCCGAAGAACCAGGCTCCGGTACCCTGGCTCCAGACACGGAAAAGCGTGTCGCCGAGAGTGCTCGCCTGAGCGCCGGCATCAACCGCGGCAGTCGTACCCTGCGGCTTGGCGGTCCAGCGTGGCGTGCGGATATTGCCCACCAGCAGCTCTGCGCCCGCTGCGGTCATGATGTGATGGACCTGCATATAGTGATCACGACGGGTCGATGGGTTGCCGGCCACGCGCACGCGATCCCCGATCTTGAACTGATCGCCGCTCACTCCACGACGGCTGACGGCACTGACCGCGCCACCTTCGAGTGTCCATGTCAGCTGTGCGCCCGAGGTGTCGGTACTTTTGATCTCCAGCAGGATATGCGGGTTCTTCCACGCAATCCTGGAGATGATGCCTTCCACTTCCGTAAAAACCTCGCGGTCGAATTCGGACATGGAGTGATGCCCGGCCGCGGGGCGCACCAACAGAGTCATTACCGTCAGAACGATCGCACCAATGAATCCAGGGTGACTACGCATTCTCATGCCCCTCTCCAAGATCTCAGGAAATCTCACACCGACCTTGCCTGACCAGAGTATCTTAAAGTCGTGACGCACCCGCCAAAAGAGTCCGTTTCCAAGGGCGCGCTAATTCTGGCGCTGGGTCAGGCTTTGGCGCTTTGGCTGCTCCATCAGTCGATAGAAGCCCGCGTCTGGCCGGCAACCGCACCGGGGTGGTTATTCCCTGCTTATCTCATCTCCATCTTCCTGCCGTTGACCTGGTTGCTGCTCTGGTTCCACAGATCGAATCGCACCCTGTGGTGGGCAAGCGCTGCCTTGGCAGCTTTCCTTGCGGTGGCGGGGCATCTGGCATTCGCTGATCTTCCGTCATGGAGACCGCAGCATAATTTTGATGAAGATCGTATCGCAGGGTTTGTGCTGCCCTGGGCAGTGGCGTGGCTCATCGCCGTACCGCTGTTCCGTGCACGTCTGGAAACGGGGACTTGGCACATTCCGTACGGAGCACTTTTTCGCAGTAGTTGGCGTAATGGCCTGACGCTCGCAGAGTCCGTGCTTTTTACTGGCGTCTTCTGGTTGCTGCTGCTTCTATGGATGGCGCTGTTCTCGACGCTGGGGATCAAGTTCTTCGGAAACGTTTTCACCGATCCGCGCTTCGCTTACCCCGCCACCACGCTGGTATTTGCCGCGGCTACCCAGATCATCGGCAATGGTGATCGATTCATCGACGGTGTACTCGATCAACTGCTCGGCCTAATGAAATGGTTGCTGCCGCTCGCGGGTACCATCGTCATTGTATTTCTGCTTGCGCTGTTGCCGAGGCTCCCAGAGTTGATTGGCCATGGTGAGCGCATCATCCATAGCTCGATCTTGTTGCTCTTGGTGGGCGCCACGCTGTCACTGTTCAACGCTGCTTTTCGTGATGGGGGCGCGGATACCGGCTACGGACATCTGCTGCAGCAGGGGTTGCGTGTGGTGCCACCCTTGCTTGTGTTGATCGCACTGGCAGCACTCTATTCCATGAGTGTGCGGGTATTCGATCGGGGTCTCACCCCGTCTCGCTACTGGGGTCTGATGACGGCGGTTTTCGGTCTGCTGTATTCCTTGGGCTACGCCTACGCGAGCTTGCGATCAGGGCCATGGCTGGCTGCCGTCAAGCAGGTGAATGTGAGCGTGGCTGTAATCCTGCTCGCCACGCTGCTCGTCAGTCTGACGCCGATCGCGGATCCCCTTCGTTTGAGTGTGGCCAGTCAGCTGAAGCGTGCGCTGACCGCTGCGACCGCTGAGTCCCGAACCAGTGCGTTGCTGTTCTTGCGTTTTGATGCGAGTGCGCGTGGTCGGGCCACTTTGGATGCGTTGGTGCGTGGTGAGATTCCAGCTGGTCCGGCGAGGGAGTTCGCTGCCCTACGCGCGGAAGCCAGTGAGGTGGCGGCGCGCACCTCGAGAAAGTCGTCGCCGACCGTGGATCCGGACGTCACTCCGGCACGTTACGCGCGCTGGCGCGCCTCATTGAAAGTGATCCCGGAAGGTCGAACCGTAACGCCTGACCTCGAGGATGCGATCAGGGCGCATTTTGCTCTCGCCGGGTCTGTCCTGGATCCCAGCGATAAGGCGCCACCGCCTCAGCTGATGTTTGTCGATCTCGATGGGGATGGCGATCCGGAGGGCTTGCTGCTGGCCGGTGCGTCGCGTGGGGAGCCGCAGTATCTGCGCGATTTTGTCGTATTCCATCTCGTCGATGGCAAATGGTCGCATTGGTCTTCAGGTGATCTGCGTTGAGCGGCTCCCGGATGCAACAGCTGCGCACAGTGTTTTTTTATCAGTCAAAACCACGGAGTCAGTCATGGACAGTAAGTTGCGCGTCGCCATTGGTATCGCTGTGGTGCTCTCGTACATCGTGACGCACCTGCAGTCGAAGCAGGCGGGCGAAACCTTTTCTCAGCTGGCGGAAAGGTACTCAGCCAAGAAGTCCGATTCCCAGGAAGTCCAGGATCTGAAGTATTTCCAGCGGGAGTCGATACGAATTCTCTTTCAGGCCAACAGCAGTATTGAGCGGATCTACCTGCTGATGAGTCTGGTGACGCTTGCGGTGATTTTCGGGGCGTAGTCAGCGCTGGCGGGCGCCGCCGGGGTGGTGCTCTGGGGGCGTAGGTTCAGAAGATAAAGGAAGAATTATGGACGCCAATCAGGGGAAAATTTAAGGCAAAGCGGCTTGTTTATCGCCTTCGGCTGTGCGATCCGTTATTTTCTATCCACCAACTATTAGAACTCATGGGTGGGGCGACATCATGCTGCGAACGCCAGCCGTTTTCCTCGCGTTGATTGTTGTCGGTGGTCAGGCCGCTGCTCACCACGGCGTTGCCGGTACTTTCGACGAGTCCCGGACCATCAAGCTCGCCGGTGTGGTCAAACAGATGCATCTGGTCAACCCGCATTCATGGGTGACGCTGGTGGTCAAGAACAAGTCGGGTGGCGAAGAGGCTTGGGCCTGCGAAATGCGTGCGGGTGCGCTGCTCAAGCGCTCTGGATGGACGGAAGCGATGTTCGCGCCCGGAACGCAGTTGTATATCGTCGCCGCACCGCATCGCGATGATCCTCACAAGTGCTACGTCGAGACTGTGACCTTTCAGGACGGCCGCACCATTGAACGCTACGAGCAGTTAGCCAATGCTGACAAGGGCGAAGTCAAGCGCGCGCTGCGCACCGCGGATGGTAAGCCCAATCTGGCCGGCGATTGGGGTGCAGTACAAAAATTGAATGCTGTGAACAATGGCACCAACACGGCTGCTGTGATCGCGGCCGTGCAGGCAGGACGAACGCCACCTGCAGCAGCCAAGCTCTCGACCACAGATGTGATCAGCTACGGCGATTTTTCAAAGGCACCGGCTAATTTTGTTGTCGACACGCCGCATGAGGCACCGAACGCCACTGCATCACGGGCTGGTGGCATGGGGCCGCCGGCCGCAGGCGGACCGAGCACCCCCAACGGCCCACCTGCGCCCGGTGGTGCCCGGGGCGGCCAATACCAGCAGACGGATGCAGGCCGCGCGGCCTCAGCCTCGGCAGGGGCGGCGCGAGCAACCTGCACGGCGATCAGTCTGTTCAGTGACTGGACTATGGATCAGCACGTCAACCGCATTCAGCAGACCAAGGACACGATCCGGCTTGATTACGGCTTCATGGATATATCGCGAACCATTCATCTGAACATGACGGCCCATCCAAAGGATCTCAAGCCTACTAAATGGGGTCACTCCATTGGTTCCTGGGATGGAGACACACTCGTCGTGGATACGGCGGGCTTTTTGGCCGGTCCGATCGCAAACGGGGTGATGCACAGCGATCGCTTCCATGTGGTGGAGCGCTTCACGATGAGTGCGGATGGAAAGCAGCTCACGCGTAGCTGGGTTGGAGAAGACCCACTCTTCTTGAAGGAATCGTTTCGCGGGCAGGATGTCGTTGAGATATCGCAGACGCGGTACGAGCCCTATAACTGCGAGGATTTGACTCAGGCGGCGGTCAAATGATGCGCTGAGATCTGACCAGAACAATGACGAAGAACGAAAACTTAAGAAGATAGAAGAGGGGATGTTTTCATGTTCAATCAAGCCCGGGCGACAGTCTGTCTGTCCAGTGCACTTGTGCTTCTCGCCAGCGGCCGACTGCTGGCGGCCGACTCACCGCTCGCCAGTGGTGAGGATCTGACCCTTGAGGAAGTGACTGTCACGGCAGAGCGCGTCGAGAAGGATCTGCAGAAGACGCCGCAATTCATCACCGTGAAATCCGGTGCGCAGCTCAAGGCCGAGGGCAAGACTCATGTCGAAGACATCCTGCAGGGGGTGGTGGGCCTGAATTTTGAGCCCAACTCAAACGGGCTGGACAACAACATCTTCATGCGAGGCGTCAGCAATGGTGCGGTCGGCGTGTCGATCGTTCTCGATGGCGTCGCTCAGACGGTCATACCGCAGTCGGTGGCCACTACTTTCCGCTTCACATCTCTGGATATGGCGCAGGTGGCGGTCGCTCGTGGTGTGCAGAACGGAGCAGGGGTCAGTGCATTGTCGGGTACGGTCAGCCTCGTGACCAACAAGCCGGTGTTTGAACTACAGGCTCTCGGCTCCGTCACGACAGGGTCTTACAAGACCCAAAACACCGAAGGCACACTGAATCTGCCCATCACCGGTCATCAGGCTGTTCGTCTGGCTTTTACCACTGAGCGTCATGACGCCTATGCGTCCAGTGGACAGGGAGAGGTTGATAATCGTGCCATGCGCCTGCGTTATCGGTGGCAGCAGAGCGATTCGCTCGATATCAATGCGACCTATCAGGAATCTCGCACCAACGGCACGGCCATCACGGCCAACTCGACCCTGTTTACGGGACGCTGGCAGACACTACCGGGCGGCGGGAGCCTCAACTACACCAACCCCTATTCCGGTGTGGTCACAACTTGGGGGCAGCAGATTCCGGGCCGACAAATCTATTCGACCGGTAATGTCCTGGCGGGGTTCACGGCAGCCACTGCGGCGACCAACACCGTTGGCGTCGGTACGCTCGGCATCAATGCGACGAATGCTTCTCTGACTACCAACAACCAGTTCTATTATCCGGCACCGCTGTGCAGTGCCAACAGTGCATTCACTGCCGCGTCTACCGTCACCAGCTATGCCAGCCCGGCAGCGCTTCAGACCGCGCTGGCGGCCCTTGGACCGGCGTCAGTGCTGTATGGCTGTCCGTTCAACATGATGGCCTTGCGTGATGGTGTGGACTGGAACCAGCGTAGCAACCCTTGGGATGATGGTTTCCGACCCGGTCAGTTCTTCAACGCACCGTCGACCAACACGCGTCAGCAACAGGCCAATATCACCGTTGATTGGACACTGGCAGCTGGTACGTTGCAGCTGCAGCCCTCCTATCTGTCGACGAAGAACTACACCATTCCGCCAGCGCGGGGCACTGGCTGGAATGAAGTCGCCAGCCCGCCTCAGACCGCATGGCGTCTGGACAGTTCCTTCACCTCGAAGATGCTTGGGGCATTTCAGTACATTGTCGGTTTCAACGGAACGCTGGTTCCGCAACTTGATGATGGTTATCCCTCAGGTCCGGGAAGCCGCAATGTCACAGCCGCTCTCCAGCCTTGGGTGACAGCCAATACGCTGCCCACCGCCACGAATGGTGTGACGCCCAATGGCGGCGCGGTTTCCCTAGTGAATCAGAATTGCTATTCGGTCCTGCCGTCGCTGAGCACAGCGCTGGTGACGCAGGCCACCTCCAAGGGTGTCGTAAATAACTCGAGCTGTGCCGCAAGTAATTACACTGCGGGAACCAGTCAGAGGACGTACTCGTTCACCACTGACTTGCGGTACACGGTGCGGGACCGCCTGCACCTGAACGGCACGATTCGCTTCGATCAGACCTCCCAGCAGCTGCGGAACAATCCGTTTGCCTTCTTGGTGGACACGGATGGTCAGCGCTACGTCTACGTGCTTCCTGGCAGTACCACTGCGCCGGCTTCGGCGGCTAATCCGAACTCGCCCTATGCGATGCCTTATCGCATGAACATCAGCGCTAGAGACCTGCAGGCGCTGGCGGATGCCTATCCGGCGTTCAGCGGCACGAGCACGGGTAAGTCTTTTACCCTTAATGCCCAATATGATGTGACGCCCAGCATCAGCACTTATGCACGATTGGCTACGGGTACGACCGCCAGCATGCAGACTGATGCCGCCGGCAGAGTGCAAACATCATTCAACGTCGACCTTCCTGACGCACAGGTTCCCTTGTTCAGTGGCAATGCCAGCGCTGCGGCCCTTGCCCGCTCCGGACTACCCTATCAAGTCACTGTTACGGGAATTCCCGACGGTACCCGTTTCCTGCCGGGCGAGCAGACCCGTCAGATCAGCTACGGTCTCAAGTCACGCTGGTTCGACAACCGTGTGCAAGTTAACCTTGAGGGGTTCTACAACAAGTTCACGAATCGATCTCTGACCAACATTGTTGGCACTTTCCCGACTGACGTATTCAGTGCGGCTAATAACCCCAATGCGAACCAGATCTGTAATGCTGCCGGTACCGCGCCAACTACGGTCAATCCGTTTGTCATCGTGCTCGATCCCAATGGCACACCGACAAGCCGCGGCTCGAGCTGCTTCAATACCTTCCAGGGAGCGGGTGGCAGTCCCTACACCGGCATCCTTGTAAGCAAGGGCGTGGATGTCGACGTCTCCTGGGCCCCCACGAGCAATGATCGTCTGGATGTCACCGGTGAACTATTGAGCACCCAGTTTGCTGGCGGTGACAACTTACCGAAGCTAGACTCCTCATTCCTCAAGCCCTATGTGGTCAGCGGTAGCAATGACGCTCTGCTGGACTACTACGCCGGTGTGTTTAACGATTATTTGAGTGGAGTTCGTGGTCTGCAGCTGGCGAATGCGCCAAAGATGACGATCAATACCACTTACCAGCACCGGTTTCTGCTCGGTGGAACAGGTTCCCTGGTACCACGCATCCAGTACAACTACAGCTCTGCCAAGTACATCTCGAATGGTGGTGCTGGCGTTCCCACGACGGATGCCAGCACCGTGCGCGAAAGCAATTGGGCTATCGATAATGGTCGCTCACTGCCCACGGTGGTTCCGAAGACCGGTATCTGGAATATCTTCGTGACGTACCAGCCTGCGAACTCCAAATGGTCCGTCAACGCCTACGTGAACAATGTCAGGAATACTGCCGTGCTCACCTCCGTCCAGACTGTGACCTCCTACTCCACGGGCAGCTTCCTCACGAATGATCTGCAACGTGTTGTCACTGGCGGCAATGCCACACTAGGTGCGCCGCGGGTCATCGGGCTGACACTCTCGGCCCAGCTATGAGCCTATTTACGGCCCGGTTAGGTGCTGTGACTGCGGCGCTCGCCTGCAGCCCGCTGTGGGCTCAGGCACCTGCATCGCCGCCGACATCAACACCTTCGGTCGCTGCGAAATCGATCGTTGTCACCCTGCTGGGCACCGCTGGCCCCTCCATGAACATCGAGCGGCCGGAGAGCGGCACGCTCATTCAGGCGGGTAGTGAGACGCTGCTCATCGACTGCGGTCGCGGAGTACCGGAGCAGCTGGTGAAGGCTGGGGTGCGCGGCGTCTCAAAGGTCTTTCTCACTCATCTGCATTCGGATCATACGGAGGGTCTGCCGATTCTCTGGATGGGTGGCTGGAACGGCCGTGATGGCAGGCTTTCGGTATGGGGCCCTGGTACCGGTCCGGACCAGCCCACCGGCACAGTGGGGCTGACGCAGGCTTTGGCAACTGCATTCGCAACCAATACCCACATTCGCCGCGACATGGTGGAGAAGTGGCCGGGCGAGAAGA
>CAYFPW010000038.1:0-10940 GCA_964345055.1 uncultured Steroidobacteraceae bacterium
ATCGTCGTCGCCATCGCGCGGCGCCTGAAACTGCCGATCCGCTTTGTCGGACTCGGCGAAACCACCGAAGATTTCGGCGAATTTGATGCCCGCAGCTTTGCCAGCGGACTGGTCGGCGAAGTGCCCACCACAGGAAGTGCTCCATGATCAGCTTCGATCGGGTCGTTAAACGCTATCCCAACGGTCGCGAGGCGCTGGCCGGCGTGACCCTGGAAATCGCCGCCGGCGAGATGGTGGTGCTCACGGGCCGCTCCGGGGCCGGCAAGAGCACCCTGCTCAAGCTCATCGCGCTGCTCGAGCGCCCCACCCGTGGCCGCGCCATCGTGAACGGCGTGAACATCAGCGATCTGCCGGCCAAACGCATCCCGGTCTTCCGCCGCAGCGTTGGCATGGTCTTTCAGGATCACAAGCTGCTGCCCAACAACGACGTCTTCGACAATGTCGCACTCCCACTGGTGGTGACCGACACCTCGCTGCGCGAGATCGACAAGCGCGTGCGCGCTGCGCTGGATCAGGTGGGTCTGCTGGGCAAGGAACGCCAGCTGCCCGAAGAACTCTCCGTGGGCGAGCAGCAACGCGTGGGCATTGCGCGCGCCATCGTTGGCCGACCGCCGCTGCTGATCGCCGATGAACCCACGGGCAATCTCGATCCGGAGCTGGCCGTCGAAATGATGGCGCTGTTCCGTCGGCTCAATTCAGTGGGTGTCACGGTGCTGCTGGCCACCCATGACCTGCATCTGGTGCGCGAATCGGGTCTGCGCGAAGTGGTGCTCGAAGGCGGCACCGTGCACGATCATACGGTGGGCGCGCTGCCCACCATCAAGGGAGTACGTTAGTCATGGGGAGCTGGTTGGCTCGTCACCTGCATGCCCTGGTGTCCTCAGCCGGGAATCTGGCGCGTGCGCCGCTGGCCACCGCGCTGACCGTGGCCGTCATGGCGCTGGCGCTGGCACTGCCGCAAAGTCTGCTCACGCTGGTGCGCAACACCACCTCCGCCACCGGCAACTTCAGCGGCACCATCACGCTGACGGCGTATCTGAAGCCGGAGGTCGGCGAACAAAAAGCCGATCAACTGGCCCGCTCGACCCGCGCACGGAGCGGTGTGGAGCGCGTGGAGCTGATCACCGCCACACAGGCGATGGCCGAATTCCGCCGCAACTCCGGCCTCGGCGCGGCGCTCGACGTGCTGCCCGAGAACCCACTGCCGCATGTACTGATCGTGACCCCGGCGCCGAGCGCCAGCGACCGCGCATCCGTCGAAACCCTGCGCACTGCACTGGCCGCCTGGCCGGAAATCGAACTGGTGCAGCTCGATAGCGACTGGGTCAACCGCATCACCGCCATCCTGTCCGTGCTGCATGCGGTGCTGTGGATGATCGCCGCATTGCTCGCCGCCGCCGTCATCGCCGTCGTGGGCAACACCATCCGGCTCGAGATTCAGGCGCGTCGCACGGAGATCGAAGTCACCAAGCTGGTGGGCGGCACCAATGCCTTCGTGCGGCGGCCGTTCCTGTACACCGGCCTGCTGTATGGACTCATGGCCGGCACCCTGGCCTGGCTTATCGTGGCGGCCGCCATCCTCTCGCTGCGTTCAGCGGTGCGGGAGCTGGCCCAGGCCTATGGCAGCCAGTTCGTACTGGCCGGCCCGGGCCTGCACGAACTCGGCTGGCTGGCCGCGGCCGGCGCGCTGCTTGGCTGGCTGGGTGCCTGGCTGGCCGCCAGCGGCCATCTGGCCCGCATCGATCGGAATAACTGATTGATCTGTAAATAAAAATATTTGATCGGAACTTGCGAACCCGGTTAGCACTCTACCTTCCGGAGTGCTAGAATTACGTCATCTGGTGAACGGGAGGATCGCTCCAACATGAGTGCTACCAAGACCCTGATCGCCCCGGCCGCAGAGCTGGCGCTTGCCGGCCCCATCGGCAGCTTCGATGCCTACATCGACCGGGTCAGCCGCATCCCCGTGCTCTCGCGCGAGGAAGAGCAGCGTCTGGCCACTCGCTTCCGTGAGCAGAACGACCTGGAAGCCGCCCGCGCGCTGGTGCTCTCGCACCTTCGCTTCGTGGTCCACATCGCCCGCGGCTATGTCGGCTACGGTCTGCCCATCAACGACCTAGTCCAGGAAGGCAATGTCGGCCTGATGAAGGCGGTCAAGCGCTATGACGCCGGCGTCGGCGTGCGTCTGGTCAGCTTCGCCGTCCACTGGATCCGCGCCGAGATTCACGAATACGTGCTGCGCAACTGGCGCGTGGTCAAGATTGCGACCACCAAGTCGCAGCGCAAGCTGTTCTTCAACCTGCGCCGCATGAAGAAGAACCTCGCTTGGCTGAACGCGGACGAAACGCGCGAGGTGGCCCGCGAACTGGGCGTCAGCGCCGCCGAAGTCACGGAAATGGAACAGCGACTCAGCGCCCACGACCTGTCCTTCGACCCCGTGCCGCAAACCGACGACGAAGAGCTTCACGAGCCCGCCGCCTACCTTCCATCACCGGGTGCCGACCCGGCCGAGCAGGCCGAAGGTGAGGACTGGGACAACAACTCCAGCGCCCACCTGGTCCGGGCCGTGCAGGAACTCGACCCGCGCAGCCGGGACATCCTGCAGCGCCGCTGGATGGGCGAAAGCAAGGCCACGCTGCAGGAACTGGCCAGCGAATACGGGGTCTCGGCCGAGCGCATCCGCCAGATCGAAGCCTCCGCGATCACCCGGCTGCGCCGGCTGCTGCCCGGCGCGGCTGTGTGATCCACGCCACAGTCCGGCATTAATTTTCAGCAACCGCCTCGGAACGGCCAAAAATATTTGGCGTAAGCATTAGTCCCTGATTGTTTTTTGTAACAGACAGGCGCTAGTATCAATCCGTCGACGGCATCGCACTGTTGATGCGTTGATGGTACAGCCGGTTTCTGAAGAAATCTGGCCGTCACCGGTGGGCACGGATCCTGCGGGAGCCCCTATTGCGGTCTCCCCTGGCGAGTTAGATGCACGAATCGACGTGCAGCGGCCTGCGGTTTCAGGCGCGGTGAAAACCAGACGAGCAGATCCGATATTTTGCCTTCCCTGACGGACCGGGTGCATCGAAGCACTGCCCCGCTCACGCGGGGCTTTTTTTGCCTGCTCGCTGGCAGCGGGCCACTAACCCACCCTCAAAAGCGTGCCAGTTTCAGTTTTCCGTCAGCGTTCATCGAACGAGTGGGTATCACAGCGCGATCCAGATCACCGCGCAGCGTTTCAAAGAGATCACGAGCAAAAACCTGATTGCCGATGTGCCAGGAATGATCGAACGAGCCAAGCACCGTCGACTGATCTACCTTCTTCACCTCTTCATTTGAATTCAGCAGAGCAAAGTACTCCGTGCAATCTACGTTGACTGCTTTCGTCGACACTTCGACGGGCAATCCCACTCGCCCGACACGTGGCGCCACGCCCAGTCGCTTGGCGTTGGAGAGCTTGAGCACCGAGTCATACAGGTTTGAATAGTTCGTGATGCGCGCGCAGTGGCGATACAACGAATCGGTCGCGCTATCGCCTTGCTCCATGGACGATGCAGAGATGTCACCGGCGATGAACACAATCTGACTGACGGCCCAGCCGTTGTTGGCCAGCCGGGCATCGTCGGCATCATCAAAGGCCTCGCGAATCACATACGCCCCGGTCGAGTGACCCAGCAGATGAATGTTGATGGTGCAATCCGGACGCTGCTGTGCGGACAGCGCGCGGATTCCATCGGTCACCAGCTGCATGGCGGTGATCTTCGCATCGTGCCGATCTTCCATGTAGTTAAGCGCCTTGTCATTGCTCGGCCAGTCAAAGGACAAGACCTCACCCTTGTAGCCCGCCGCAGTCAGATCGCGGCGGAGCTGCGCATGCCGCTCCATGATCAGCTGCTGATCGTTATTGAAGCCGTGCACGAAAACCAGCAGATCACCGCGCTCCCGCTCACCATGACGCGCGTCCATGCCCCACACCGCGGCGCGGCGCAACTTCTTGAACCATAGATCCGGCTTCGGTACCGCATACTTCGGCGATGGCCGCTCGCCCTCCGGGATCAGCAGAAACATCGACGGGCCGGGTTCGGAGATAAATGCACCGTTCTTCACGGCACGCGCGCACATGACGAACTGGGCAGACATAGGTCTTGCCTGCGAGTCCCTTATCCCCGCTCTAACTGTCCTACCTTCTTCCACGATGGATCGGGCTGCAGGGCGGCGACCACAAAGACGCAGTCCTTGTTTTCAGAGGTGCCGAAGTTGCCTTTGCGCCGCTCGGCGCTCACCTGTGCCGGCGAGAGGCTATAGAGACCGCCGGAGCTGGCGTCGACGGCGAGACCAACAAGGCCGCCGAAGTCCACTAGTACGTTGCCTAACAACCAGCCGCTGACGCTCTTGGTGAGCGTCACGTGGGTCTTTTTATAGCCGGGCATTTCGATGGTGACCGTGTGTTCTGTCCCGTTCTTGAGGTCGGCGAACACCGGAGCCGAACCACGCGGCGTGTTGTCGATGCTGATGATTACCCCGATCGGTACGCTGGGCGTGGTCACAGTCTGACTGCGCTCATTGACCGTATACGCACAGCCCGCCAACAGCCCGAGCCCGGTGAGTAATCCGCCACATGTAATGGATTGAATGTTCATGTTTTGAGTTTTTATAAAATTGTGAAAAACACCCCGAGCCACTTCATCTGTGAGACGCATCGGGTGTCAAACCCCACATGGGGTATTTGGGGGTTTAAGACCCCAAACCCAAAGAATACGGGTGGTATAGCCGCCGCTTCTTCGGCGGCGAAGGGCTAGCCTTCCGGCGGTGCGGGGCTCAGTTCGATTTCGTAGCCCCACTCGTCGCCGGTCTTTTCGGGGACGGGATCGAAGTGGATGGCGGTGGGATGGCCGGTGCGGGGGTCGTACTGCACGTCGATGCCGCGCAGTTTGCTGCGGTAAGCGCTCTTCACAGCTTCGAACACTTGGTCGATGGTGATGGGGAACAGTGAGTCGGTCACGCCGCATTCGCTAATGGAGTCATTCTTCTCATAGCGACGGCAGATGACATTATCGAGCTTCCCGCGGGTCACCTGGCTCAGGGTGAACCAGGTGGGTTTCCCGGCTGCGGTGTGGGTAACGGTAAGGATATAGCGCGCTGACCCTTTGGCCGCCCACTGGGCCTCCTGCTGTGTCACTGCGGGGGGCAGGTCGCCGGCGGTACCGGGCCAGCGCAGCCGCGTGGTGACCATGACAGTAAGGCCGAGGCAGATGGGGATGGCGATGAGGTAGCGCAGGCGCACGGAGTTTTTCATGTGCGCTACACCAGCACGCGTTCGATACCGCCAGCATTGGCTGCGTGCACGTAGTCCGCCAGCCAGTTCTCGCCCAGCACGTGGCGCGCCATTTCGACGACGATGTAATCGGCGTCGGTGGCAGAGACTTCGTCGTAGCGCTTGAGGCCCTGCAGACAGGACGGGCAGCTGGTGAGCACTTTGACTTCACCGGTGAAGCCATCGCTCCGCAGCGCGTCGGCGCCCTTGCGCATCTCTTCTTCCTTTCGGAAGCGCACCTGGGTGGAAACGTCGGGGCGCGTCACGGCCAGTGTGCCGCTCTCACCGCAGCAGCGATCGTTCTTCGCGATGCGGCCATTGAGCTCGGCATTCATCAGCGCGTTGACCACTTTCAACGGCTCCTGCTGCTTGATCGGAGAATGGCAGGGGTCGTGATACATGTAACGCACGCCGGTGACCTGCTCCAGCTTTAATCCCTTCTCGAGCAAGTATTCGTGGATGTCGACGATACGGCAGCCGGGGAAGATCTCTTCGAAGTTGTAGCCCTGCAGCTGGTCGTAGCAGGTGCCGCAGCTGACCACGACGGTGCGGATGTCGAGGTAGTTGAGCGTGTTGGCCACGCGGTGGAAGAGGATTCGGTTGTCCGTGATGATCTTGTCGGCCTTGTCCTGCAACCCCGCGCCGCGCTGCGGATAGCCGCAGCACAGGTAGCCCGGGGGCAGTACGGTCTGCACGCCGGTGTGCCAGAGCATGGCCTGGGTAGCGAGCCCCACCTGCGAGAACAGGCGCTCGGAGCCGCAGCCGGGGAAGTAAAACACAGCCTCGCTGTCGCTTTGGGTGCGGCGCGGGTCGCGGATCACCGGCACGTAGTCCGAGTTCTCGATGTCGAGCAATGCGCGTGCGGTTTTCTTGGGCAGTCCGCCGGGCATCTTGCGATTGACGAAGTGGATCACCTGCTCGCGCACCGGCGGCCGTCCGCCAGTGGTGGCGGGGGGACGCTGAGTCTGGCGACGCGCCAGTGGCTTGAGCAGCGTGCTGGCCAGTCGCTGTGCGCGATAGCCGACGCCCACCATCATACGGCGCGTGGCGCGGATGGTCTCGGGGTTGGTGGCGTTGAGAAAGAACATGGCCGCAGCAGTGCCGGCATTGAAGCTCTTGTGACCACCCCGCCGCAGCAGTGCGCGCATGGACATGGACACATCGCCGAAGTCGATATCCACCGGGCACGGCGTGGCACACTTGTGGCACAGCGTACAGTGATCGCCGACATCTTCGAAGTCTTCCCAGTGTTGCAGCGACACGCCGCGGCGCGTCTGCTCTTCATACAGAATGGCTTCGATCAGCGCGGAGGTGGCGAGGATCTTGTTGCGCGGGCTGTATAACAGATTAGCGCGCGGCACATGGGTGGCGCACACCGGCTTGCACTTGCCGCAGCGGAGACAGTCCTTGACCGCGTGTGACACCGAGCTGAGATCGGCCTGCTGCATGATCAGTGATTCATGGCCAAGCAGGTTGAAGCTGGGCGTGTAGGCGTTGCGCAGATCGCCGCCAGGCAGCAGCTTGCCGCGATTGAAGCGGCCTTCGGGATCGACGCGCTCTTTGTACTTCCGGAAGTCGCGCAGCTCCTCCTCGCTGAGGAATTCCAGCTTGGTGATGCCGATTCCGTGCTCGCCGGAGATCACGCCGTCGAGCGAACGGGCGATTCCCATGATGCGTTCGACGGTGTACTGCGCAGTGCGCAGCATGGCGTAGTCGTCGGAGTTGACCGGAATGTTGGTGTGCACATTGCCATCGCCGGCATGCATGTGCAGCGCCACAAACACTCGTCCGCGCAGCACGCGCTTCTGGGTGGCCTGGCAGGCGTCGAGTACGGCGCGCCACGCGCCACCTTCGAACAGCTGCTCCAGCGGGTCGCGCAGTTCGCGCTTCCAAGATACGCGCAGTGCGCGCTCCTGCAGCAACTCGACCAGACGCTGCTGCGGATGGGTCGCCGCGCGTTCGTGCAACACCGCCACCTGCTCACCGAGCAGAACTGCCACGCCCTCTTCGGCGGCTTCAGTCAGGGTCAGATCAAGGCTTTGCAGCAGCCATTGCCAGCGCTGGCGCACATCCGTCAGCAACGCACGGGCACGACCGGCGCGCTCAGCATCGTCTTCAGCGGTACGCGCGGCACGCTGGGATTCGGTGTCATCGACCGCAGCGCGTGGGAGCGGCGCGGCGAACAGCGCATCCAGTTCATCGACCAGTTCCAACTTGTTCTGGCACGAGAGCTCAATGTTGATGCGCTCAATGGCATCGGTGTACTCACCCATGCGAGGGAGCGGAATGACCACATCTTCGTTGATCTTGAAGGCGTTGGTGTGGCGAGCAATGGCGGCGGTACGAGCACGATCGAGCCAGAAGGTGCGACGTGCTTCGGGGCTCACAGCAATGAAGCCTTCACCACCGCGCGCGTTGGCGATGCGCACTACATCTGACGCAACAGCTGCCACAGCGGCTTCATCGTCACTGACGATGTCACCGAAAAGTGCCATCTTCGGCAGGCCGCCGCGACGCGACTTGGCCGTGTAACCGACGGCCCGCAGATAACGCTCGTCCAGATGTTCGAGACCTGCGAGCTGTACGCCGCGTTCGCGCTCAGTTTGTTCGAGGAGTGATTTGATCTCTACGATGGCCGGCACCGCGTTGCGCGCCGGACCATAGAATTCCAGGCACACGGTGCGCGTGTGCCGCGGCATCCGGTGCAGCACCCAGCGGGCCGCTGTGATGAGACCATCGCACCCTTCTTTCTGTACGCCGGGCAGGCCGCCGAGGAATTTATCGGTGACATCCTTGCCCAGACCTGTCTTGCGGAACACGGCGCCGGGAATACTCAGCCGTTCGCGGCGAAGTTCGCGGGCGCGCTCGGGATCGCTGTACCCGTCCTTCCAAACCAGTTCGAATTCAGCGGTCGCGACGTCATGAATCTTGCCGCGGTTATGCGCCAGGCGCGTGACTTCGAGCCAGTTGCCGTCGGCATCGACCATGCGCCACCAGGCGAGGTTATCGACGGCAGTGCCCCACAGCACGGCTTTCTTTCCGCCGGCATTCATCGCGACATTGCCACCGATGCACGAGGCATCGGCGGAGGTGGGGTCGACGGCGAACACCAAACCCGCCTGCTCCGCTGCCTGAGCCACGCGACGCGTGACCACACCAGCCTCGGAATAAATGGTGGGCACCTCGCCTTCGACACCGGGCAGCGTGCGGGCTTCCACGGCACCGAGTCGCTCCAGCTTCTCGGTGTTGAACACGGCGGACATGGCGGTGAGCGGCACGGCACCACCGGTGTAACCAGTGCCACCGCCGCGCGGAATGATGGTCAGGTCCAGAGCGATACATTCCCGCACCAGCGCCGGTATCTCCGCTTCGCTGTCGGGCATGAGCACCACGCATGGATACTCAACGCGCCAGTCGGTGGCATCGGTGACATGGGAGACACGTGCGAAACTGTCGAAGCGGATGTTGTCGGCACGAGTATGCTTCTGAAGTGCGCGCCGCAGTCGGGCGCGCATCGCAGACAGTGCATTGAGATCGGACTCAAAGTGCTTCACGGCCTCGCGTGTGGCAGCGAGCAATACACCCACGCGCTCAAAGCGCTCGGACTGGTCCGTATCACGACGCTGATCGATGGCACGCAGACGATGATGCAGCGCCTCGATGAGCATGCGACGGCGCTGGCGATGCTTGATCAGATCGTCCTGTAGATGTGGATTGCGGCGCACCACCCAGATGTCGCCCAGCACTTCATAGAGCATGCGCGCTGAACGACCAGTGCGGCGTTCGTGACGCAGTTCATCGAGCACCTGCCACATCGACTCGCCCAGCAGGCGGATCACGATTTCGCGATCGGAGAACGAGGTGTAGTTGTACGGGATCTCGCGCAGGCGCGGCGCAGCGTCGGCAATCTCGGGCAGTTCTTGCAGTACGGCGTTCATTGTCAGGAGACCGTGACTCTATTTTGAGCCCGGTCGTATCGGGCTGTTGCAGTGCTGATCACACCGAAGACGATGACCGCCACGACGGCCAGTGCGGATTCGGTGTAGAGCATGCCACTGGAACCCCAACGGGTCTGCGCATGGCCCTCGACCAGAGTGAGGTACCAGATGGGAATGTTGGCGAAGCTGGCCAGCAGATTCCAGTTAGTGGCCGCGGATTTGCGTCCGATAGCGTCGAGCACCACCGCGGCATAGGCGGCGTAGACAAAGCCGGTCAGGAAGGCATACACGCTGGTGAACACAACGAAGCTGGTTGGCGTCTTGGGCAGCGCACCCATGACCACGGTGAGCACCGCGAGCATGAGGCCGTAGGCCATGTACGCCGTACGGCGTTCCATGAAGTCACTCAGTCGCCCACCGATGATGCAACCGATCATGGCGATGACACCGCCCAGCGCGCCATTGACTAGCGCCACCGTGTCGGCATTGGCCTGCCAGTCATCTGCGAGCGCGGACCACAGGCCGCTGGCTGCACCGGTGCCGATGGGCAGAATGAACAGCAGCAGCGTGAGATAGCCAGAACGTGAGCGCGCAATCGCCCAGACATCGCGACCGACGGCAGCAAGGGTGTGCAGATAATGAAGATGCGCTACACGTTCGCGCTGCGGATCACGGTAGGCCAGTAGTGCCAGACAGCACAGCAAGGTGATCACACCCAAGGTGGCGCCGCCTGTCCACGGTGCCAGGTGCTGCGACATCCACAAAGCCAAGCCGCCGCCGAGACCCGCTCCGCCGAGATTACCGGCCTGACTCCAGCCGCCGGCGGTACCGCGCTGTGTCTCATGCGTGCCATGAGCCATCAGCACTTCGGCGGCCATGGCCAGCAGCGTGGAGGCCACGCTGGATATAAACACCAGCGCACCCATCAGCCACAGCGCATCCTGCCGCGCCGGGATCAATGCGGTGCCAAACAGGCCCGCGGTGGTGCCCAGCGCGCCGATGAGATACCAGCCACGCGCGGTCAGCGTGGTATCGACAATGGGCGCCCACGCAAATTTCCAGGTCTGCGGCAGGACTGAGAGCGCCACCAGCCCAGCAATCTGCTCGACGCTGAAGCCCGCATGCGCCAGCACATACGCCAGCGTCACCGACACATAGCCCGAAGGCATGCCGAAAGGCATATAAAGGAGTGTCAGGAGGACGGGATGGGCGGGACGGACGCCATCCACGGTGTCACGGGCAGTCATGCAGCAAGAATAGCCTGCGCAGGCGCCCGGCGCGACCCACATAAGCGCTTCATCGCGGGCATGAACACTTTATAATTGCGCATGAATTCGCTCAGCCAACTCCTGCAGCCCGGCCAGGGCTACAGCTGGCTTTATATACCCAGTGCCGTGCTGCTCGGCGCTCTCCACGGCCTCGAGCCGGGCCACAGCAAGACCATGATGGCGGCGTTCATCGTCGCGATTCGCGGCACTATTGCGCAGGCGGTACTTCTTGGTGCAACGGCGGCCCTGTCACACACGGCGATCGTGTGGATCATTGCCGCGCTGGGCATGTACTTCGGCTCGCGCTTCAACAGCGCCGCCGTGGAGCCGGTCATGCAGCTGATCGCCGCCGTAATCGTCATCGCGATCGCAGCGTGGATGCTGTGGCGAACCTGGCGCAATACGCACGGTGGGCATGACCATCATCAC